>NZ_JANION010000176.1:0-35391 GCF_024610815.1 Mixta sp. | reverse complement strand
GGCTTAAAGAGACAGAGAAAAAACAGAGAAAGGGACGCGGCTGAGGAAAGCGCATTGCCGCCGGGTCTGTCCCGGCGGCGTGATAACTGCGCGGCTGAGGCTAGCTGGCGGGCGTCGCCGGGCCGAACACCGAATAGTCGGGCAGCTGCACGTTCTGATAATTCTCCCAGCCGCCGCCGAGCGCTTTATACAGCGCGACCAGGTCAAGACTGCTCTGCACCCGTGCCTGCTCCGCCTGCTGTTTCGCCTGCGACAGCTGACGCTGCGCATCCAGCACGTCGAGGAAGGTGGACAGCCCTTTCTTGTAGCTGTCGCTGGCGAGGTCGAAGCTGCTTTGCAGCGCGCTGACCGTCTCATCCAGCTGCGTTACCCGCTCCTGATCGGTGCGGTAGCTGACCAGCGCGTTTTCCACATCCTGCAATGCGGTTAGCACCGTCTGGCGATAGTTAAGCGCCGAGCTGGCCTGCTGCGCGCGCGACAGCCTGACGCTGGAAACCAGCCTGCCGCCCTGGAAAATCGGAATCGACAGCGCCGGGCCGTAACTGTAGAAGTGGCTGCTCCAGTTATCAAGATATGAAGCATCGGTGTTGCGCACGCCCAGCTGGCCGGTAAGCGACAGGCTGGGGAACAGCTGCGCCACCGAGACGCCGATATTGGCGGTGGCGGCGTGCAGATTCGCCTCCGCCTGGCGAATGTCGGGACGGCGGCGCGCCAGCGTAGAGGGAATGCCGACCGGCACCGCCGCAGGCAGCGCGGGCAGCGGCCTGGGGCGCATCAGCTCGGCGTCCAGCGCGCCCGGCGGCTTGCCGATCAGAACCGCCAGGCCGTTCATCGCCTGACGCGCCTGCGCCTGATACTGCGGCAGCTGCGCGCGCAGTGAACTAAGCTGGGCGCGAGCATTTTCCACATCCAGCTGCGGTGCCAGGCCGTTGCGCTGCTGGCTCTGCGTCAGCTCCAGCGTCTGTTGCGCCACCTCGATTTGCGTTTGCAGCGTTTGCGTCACCGACTGCGCGCCGCGCAGCTGTAAATAAGCGCGCGCTACCTCCGCCTCCAGCGAAACCAGCGCATCGTTGCGGCTCTCGATCGATTCCTGCTGCTGCGCCCCCGCCGCTTCCACCTGACGACGCACTTTCCCCCACAGATCCAGCTCCCACGAGGCGTCAAAGCTGCCCTGATAGAGGCTGATCGGCTGCGTCAGGCTGTCGAGCGACGAACGCAGCTCCGGTGCGTTTTGATCGAGCTGATTATAGGCGCCGTTCGCCTCCAGCATCCCTTTCGCTCCCAGCTGCTGACGCCGCGCCGAGGCGTTGCCGTTCACCGCGGGAAATAGTCCGCCGCGCGCCTGCGCCAGCTGCTCGCGCGCGCCGGCGATGCGCAATACCGCCTGTTGTAACGACAGGTTGCCGGCGATAGCACGATCGATCAGGCTATTAAGCTGCGGGTCGTTAAAGCTTTTCCACCAGCTGGCGCTGGGCGCGCCGGGCTGCGGACGTGACGCCGCCTGCGAAGGCAGGTCGCGCCAGCTGGTCGGGGTTTGCGCCTGCGGCGGCTGGTAATCGGGGCCGACCGCGCAGCCCGCCAGCAGCAGCGACAGCGCCAGCAGGCCGGGGCGGGGACGGGTTAACTGCCTGGTAACGTTCATGTCAGTGCGCTCCTGCACTGCCTTCGCTTTTAACCGGCGAAAGCAGTAAACATAAGGGAATCAAAATAAAGGCGACGATGCCCAGTCCAATAAACACATCCACATAGGCGAGAATACGCGCCTGAACGATCATCTGCTGATAGAGCTGACCGGCGGCCAATGTCAGCGGATCGCCCGCCGCCGAAGTGTAATCGCGGATCGCCTGCGCCCAGCGCTCAAGGGTAATGTTGAACTGCTCGTTCAGCGGCGTCATGTTATGCACCAGATGCGCGCTACGTACCTGCTCACGCTCAGTGATCGCGGCGGTAGAGAGCGAAATGCCGATCGATCCCGCCACGTTGCGGAACATAGTGAACAGCGCCGAGGCGTCGGCGTTCAGATGCTGTGGAATGGTGGCGAACGCGATGGTGGTCAGCGGCACGAACAGGAAGCCGAGGCCGACAGACTGCGCGCTGCGCATCAGCACCAGCGTAGTGAAATCTACCTGCGGCGTCAGCGTTGCGGAGTAGAACATCGACAGCATCAGGCAGGTAAAGCCGAAGGCGATAATCCAGCGCGTCTGCACCTTCGGCATCAGCTTCAGCACTAGCGGAATCGTCAGCACGATCAGTATCGCCCCCGGCGACAGCACCAGCCCTGACCAGGTGGCGGTATAGCCTAAATCCTGCTGCGCCAGCTGCGGCAGCACGACCGAGCTGCCATAGAGGATCATCGCCATGCCCGCCATCAGCAGCCCGGAGACCCAGAAGTTGCGATCGCGCATCACGCCGATCTCCACGACCGGGCGACGGGCGTAGAGCAGCCAGTAGACCGCGCCGACCAGACCGATAAAGGTCATAACGCCGAAGAACTGAATAAAGTGCGAGGAGAACCAGTCTTCATCTTCGCCGCGATCGAGCATCACCTGCAAACAGCCGAGACCGAGCGTAATCAGGCTGATGCCGATATAGTCGATGTTGATTTTGCTTTTTGCCCAGCGCCGTTCCCACGGCGGATCTTCCAGCAGCTGATAGATCGCCAACGCGGAAAGGATACCCACCGGCACATTAATAAAGAAGATCCAGCGCCAGCTGTAGTTATCCGTTATCCAGCCGCCGAGCGTTGGCCCCACGACCGGCGCGACGATAATCGCAATCGACGACAGGCCGAACGCCTTGCCGCGATCTTCCGGCTTAAAGTAATCGAGCAGCACCGACTGCTGCACCGGTTGCAGCCCGCCGCCGAAAAAGCCCTGCAGGATGCGGAACAGAATAATCTGCCACAGCTCGGTGGCGATGCCACACAGGAAGGAGCAAGCGGTAAACATCACAATACAGATCAGAAAGTACTGCTTACGCCCGAACAGGCGGCTGAAAAAGGCGGATATCGGCAGCACGATGCCGTTCGCCACCAGATAGGAGGTCAATACCCAGGTGGATTCGTCATAGCTGGAAGAGAGCGTGCCGGCGATATGCGGCAGCGCCACGTTGACGATGGTGGTATCCAGGATCTCCATGAATACCGCCAGCGTCACCGTTATCGCCACCAGCCAGGGGTTGCTGGCCGGCTGCCAGCTTTGGCTCGGACTCATTCCACCGTAACCTTAGGCACCACGGAGAGTCCCAGCGGCAGAGGTTTATTCGGGTCCAGGCCTTTGTCGATAACGATTTTTACCGGTACGCGCTGGACGATTTTTACAAAGTTGCCGGTGGCGTTTTCCGCCGGGAAGGTTGAGAAGCGCGAGCCGGAACCCATCTGAATGCTGTCGACATGACCTTCCAGCGCCATATCAGGCCAGGCGTCGACGCTAATAGTGACCCTGTCACCAGGGTTCATACGCTCCAGCTGTGACTCTTTAAAGTTGGCGGTTACCCAGATATCGGGCGACACCAGCGAAAAGAGCGAGCTGCCTGCCTGAACCAGGGTGCCGGTCTGTACGTTGCGTTTGGTGACGAAGCCGTCGTAAGGGGCGCGCACCTCGGTATAAGAGAGATTCAGCTCGGCGGTATTCAGCTGCGCTTTCGCCTGTTCGACCTGCTGACGGCGCGCTTCGACGTTGGTTTCCTGCTGCCGGATCTGCAACGACACCTGCGATGCCACTTCCACCTGCGCTTTAGCGCTCTGCAACTGCGCCTGGGCGGAACGCAGCTGTGCGCTGGCGGTATCGATATTGCGTTGTGACGTCGCACGCGGATCGACGCCGCGCAGACGGCGGTAGTCCGACTCGGCGTTAAGCAGATTGGCTTCCGCCTGCGCCTGCTGCGCCAGCGCCTGATCGCGCTGCGCCGGATACTGCACGCGCGCCAGCGCCAGCTGCGCCTCCGCCTGATGCAGCTGCGCCTCGGCCAGCGCCAGCTGCGCTTTGGCCTGATCGCGCTGCGCTTCGGTATCGCGCGGGTCAATCACCAGCAGCAGATCGCCTTTTTTCACCCGCTGGTTATCGTTTACCAGCAGCTTTACCACGTAGCCGGACGTTTTCGCCGCAATCGTGACCGCGTTGCCTTCGGTAAAGGCGTCGTCGGTGGTCTCTTCATTACGCGTGGTGAACCAGAAGAAAAACGCTACGATCAGCATCACTATCACCACAATGCCAAGGATGATTAGCGGTTTTTTTCCGGGCCGCTTACGCGGTTTATCCTCATCCTGCCGCTCCTGATTCTGCTGCGCACTGGCGTCCTGCTGCGATTTTTCATCATCTGAAGGCGTATCGTTTGCTTGCGTCATGGGCATTTATCTTCCTGGGAAATAACAGTCAATCCTGAAATTACAATCAAGCTTAACCATAGAAAGAAAAATGACAAATACCAGGGTTCATTGACAATTAGCGACGCTCCGCTGCGGCAACCGCATGCGGAGCTAAAACGGCCTTTAGCCCAGCAGCAGCCAGAGCAGCCAGCCGGAGAGCGCGGCCCAGGCCAGCATTGGCACGGAGAAGAGATGGAACTGCCACCAGATGCGCCTGTCCTGCGCCATGCGCAGCGCAATCAAATTGGCCAGCGAACCGGGCAGCAGGCCAAAGCCGCCGATATTGACCGCCCAGGCCAACAGCGCGTTGGCGGGCAAAAACTGCAGTAGCAGGATGGTGGCCGGCACGTTGCTGATCGCCTGCGACAGCCCCAGCGCCAGCAGGTAATGTACCCCTTCGCCCGCTTGCGTCAGCGACTGCATCGCCTGTTGCAGCGCAGGCAGCTTTGTGAGCAGATGCACATCGACAAACATCGCCATAAACACCACCAGCAGGCTCCAGTCAATCTGCAATAGCACCCGTCGCGCCAGCAACAGCAAGGCAACGGCGATCGCCAGCAGCGCCCACGCCGCCAGCTTCAGCTCCAGCGCCGCGATAAACAGCAGATAGAGCGCCACGCTAAGCCACAAAAGCGAACGCTGCCAGTTGATCGGTTGCTGCGTTTGCTGCTGGATCACGCGCGGACGAAAAGAAAAGGCGGTCAGTAGCAGCAGGCTCAGCATAATAAAGGCCGCAGGCGGCAACATCTGCCACATAAAAGCGCCGAAGCTTGCGCCGCCCTTCCCCCACAGCAGGATATTTTGCGGATTGCCGATGGGCGTCAGCATCGAGCCGGCATTCACCGCCAGCGCCTCGAAAATAATCAGGCGCGTTACCGGCAGCGTGGTCGCCTGGCGCAGCGTCAGGGTCAGCGGCACCAGAATAAACAGCGCCACGTCGTTGGTCAGGAAGGTGGAAAGCAGCGCGGCGCCGGCCACCATAAACAGCGCCAGCGCGCGCTCATGGCGAAAACGACGGATCAGCTTGCGTCCCAGCACGTCGAAATAGCCGCTGGCTTCGATGCCGCGCGTTAGCATCAGCAGGCCGCACAGCGTCACGATAGTGTGCCAGTCGATGGCGGCGGGCAGATCGCGCCAGTGGAACGGCGCTATGCAGGCCAGCAGCAGCCCCAACAGCAGCAGCAAATGCAGGAAACGATCGTGCAGGAACGGCTTAATCAAGGTTGCCATCATGGCTTACGTTCCAGAAGAAAAGTTATTGACGACTTTCGTAGAATTGACGGAAAACGCTCAGAGTTTCATCGCTGACGTGATGTTCGATCCCCTCCGCGTCGCGGCGCGCGGTATCCGGGCTGATGCCCAGCGCCAGCAAAAACATCTCAACTACATGGTGGCGCGCGCGGCTCTCCTCCGCCAGCTTCTCGCCCTCATGGGTCAGAAACACGCCGCGGTAAGGCACCTGCTCTACCAGCCCGGCGCTGCCGAGCCGCTTCAGCATTTTTGCCACCGTCGGCTGCGAGACGCCAAGCCGCGCGGCCATATCGACTTGGCGCGCCTCGCCAAACTCGCGAATCAGATCTGATATCAGCTCAACATAGTCATCAATTAACTCACGGCGATGCGCTTCGCGGACCTGTCGGAACCCTTCGACATGCTCTTCTATTTCTTTTAACGGCCCGTTAACCCTGGCGGGGGCCGGCTTTGCGCGACGACTCATTCAGCTTCCTCTTATTCTTCAACCGGTCATGATCAGACACTGCCGGCGTACAGGTGGCTCATTGTAAACCATCAGCAACGAAGCACAAATTTTCGCTAATTAGCATTAGCTAAAGGATATAGCCAGTGCTATATTTGTTGATAAAGTAATCAGCCTGCGTAACAGCTAAGGCGTCTGAAATGAACGAACCTTACCTGCTGTTGTTAATGTTTCTGCTCTTTATCGCAGGGCTGTGCATGTTAATCGTCAGACGATAAACCGGAGGTCTCCATGAACACAATGAAACGCTGCCTGGACTGTGGCAAATGTGTTCAACGCACACGCCAGGCGGATGCGGGCTGGAAGGGAATGCTCTGTCTGCTGACGCGCTCGCCTTTTCGCCTGCGCTTAGCGCTGCTGGACATGCTGACCAGCGGCTGCGCCGAAACCGAGCGCTGCCCGCGCCTGATTTGGCGCGGTTCGGCAGACGCCAGCCCACGCTGCTGATACCGGCATTATCTGAAAACGCAAGTGTTGCGGATAGCGCCCATAAAAAAACGGCCCCCTGAAGGGCCGTTTTTGTTATCCTGCCTGCGGCAAGATTAGAAGCTGTAGCCGACGCCTGCGATCCAGGTGCCAACGTCAACGCTGCGGATACGGCTCTGCTCGTAGCCTACGTCGATAGCGAAGTTTTCATACGGGTTGAACTGCAGACCAGCGCCGTAAGAGAAACCAACATCGCTGGAGTCGGTTTTGTTATAGGCAGCCTGCTCGTTCTGCTGGAATTTACCGTAGCCGATACCTACTACGCCGTAGATGCTCGCCCAGTCGTTGAAACGGTAAGCCGGACCACCGGTGATGCTGTAGTACTGGCCTTTGTTGTAAAAGCCGTCTTCGCTACGATCTTTCTCGGTGTAGGTGAAAGAACCGATCCAACCCAGCGGGTTAGAACCGTCTTCGTAACGATATTTCAGGTTGAAGCCGTTAGCTTTGTTCGCAACGCCCTGCATATCGCTCTGAGCGTAACCGCCAGTAACGGTGCTTTGCGCCATTGCGGAACCGGCAGTAACTGCCAGTACACAAGCCAGTGCTGAAAGACATGCAATTTTTTTCATAACCACCTCAAATGTGATAGTACTTCTCTCCTGACAACGCTGAAAATATAACAAAACTCAGCGGGAAACTCTGCCTTGAAATCATTGTCTAACAACGTGTTTGGTGTAACAGAAAGTTAATGAAGTGTCGCAGGTCATTCTTTTTTCTTATGTTTTTCCTGTTTCACTCCGCCGAATTCAGACGATCAAAAAAAGGTTCATTAAGATAGTTCTTAAATAAATCTGACATTTCTTTACGCAAAAACGGCCTTGCTGACGAAAAAATCACCGCTCTCAGCAGAAAATTTTTTTACCCAAACGGCAAAATTTTCTCGCGCCGCTGACCTTTTTGACGCTCAACGGTACACTGTCGATTCATTATCTTTCTATGGATTATTGAGGCAGGTTACAGGATGTCCTTCCGCTCTTTTCAGACCACGCTCACATCATCGCAAACCTTGTTGCCGGTTATTGTCTTGCTGATAGCTATGATCTCTATTCAGGGCGGCGCGGCGCTGGCGAAGTCGCTGTTTCCCAGCGCAGGCGCTACCGGCATCACCGCGCTGCGTCTCAGTCTCGGCACGCTGATCCTCTGTCTGATTTTCAAGCCATGGCGACTGCGCTTCAACGCACGGCAGCGTAAGGCGCTGATAGTGTACGGTCTGGCGTTAGGGGCGATGAACTATCTCTTCTATCTCTCTATCCGCACCGTGCCGCTGGGCGTAGCGGTGGCGCTGGAATTCACCGGCCCGCTGTCGCTGGCGCTGTTCGGATCGCGTCGCGCCATCGATTTTATCTGGGTGCTGCTGGCGGTGTTGGGGCTGTGGTGGCTGCTGCCGCTGGGTCACAGCCTCAGCCATGTCGATCCGCTGGGCGCGGCGCTGGCGGTCGGCGCAGGCGCCTGCTGGGCTATCTATATTCTGGCGGGACAGCGCGCCGGGGCCGATCACGGACCGGCGACCGTGGCGATGGGATCGATTATCGCCGCGGTGATTTTTGTGCCGCTGGGGGTCACTTTTGCCGCAGACGGCATCTGGCAGCTCTCTCTGCTGCCAATTGCGCTGGCGGTCGCCATTCTCTCCACCGCACTGCCCTATTCGCTGGAGATGGTGGCGCTGACGCGTTTACCTGCGCGCACCTTCGGCACGCTGATGAGTCTGGAACCGGCCATGGCCGCTCTTTCCGGCATGCTCTTTTTAGGCGAGTCGCTAAATCTGATGCAGTGGCTGGGCCTGCTGGCGATTATCGCCGCCTCCGCCGGTTCCACGCTAACCAGCCGTCCACGCGGCGCGTCCGTCGCCCCGTCAGGTAAGCCAGCCGATTAATTGGCTGCGACTATTCTTATTCAGTCTGGGTTAACAGACTGAATAAGCATTCGTTTATACCCGTTTATTTTGACTAAGCGTGCGGCCGACGGCGCAATTATATTTTGTTAAACTTTATAGCATTAATTATTAATGACATTACACAGAACAGAACCCCGAACTAATCCATTAAAACTCAAATAGTTAAGTAATTTTCCTGCCGCACAGCCTATTTACTCCTCTTTGTTTAAGCGCGTCAGCAATAAGAAAACCTGTTTACAGGCAATTCGATAACTACTATTCGTTCGATAGGCGGCAACTTCCCTGCAGGTCGAAAAACCGGTGCTATACTTAATTCCGTGCTTAATTAGGACATACGACATTAGAGGATATTAATGATGAGTACCGCAAAACTGGTTAAAACGACATCTTCCGATCTGATCTACACCCGTAACGACGTGGCAGAGAGTGAGAAAAAAGCCACTATCGAGGTACTTAATCGTCTGGTTGTCGAATTTATCGACCTGTCGCTGATCACTAAACAGGCGCACTGGAATATGCGTGGCGCTAACTTTATCGGTGTACATGAAATGCTGGACGGCTTCCGTACCACGATTACCGATCATCAGGACACCATGGCAGAACGCGTTGTACAGCTGGGCGGCGTTGCGCTGGGCACGGCGCAGGTTGTCGCGGATAAAACGCCGCTGCAAAGCTATCCGCTGAATATTCACAGCGTACAGGATCATCTGAAAGCGCTGGCGGATCGCTACGGCCTGGTAGCTAACGATGTGCGTAAAGCCATCAGCGAAGTCAAAGACGAAGACACTGCGGATATCCTTACCGCCGCTTCGCGCGACCTCGACAAATTCCTGTGGTTTATCGAATCCAATATTGAATAACTGACGCTGAACCTCATTTAGCGCTTACAAGCGGATGGCATGCCATCCGCTTTTTTGTGCTTTTGTTATCGTTTTATGATTTATTTAACACTTCCTCTACTTTTCCATTCCCCTCTGCCCCATTTTCAGGCTCAATCTTTTACGCATACGCACCACTATGTCGCACTGCACCAAAAAATATCACCAATTTGGTGCAACAGCAGAATAATCTGAAACCTCAGGCTGTTTTAGCCTGTTAGACACTTGTTTTCGCTGATAAAGAAAAGTTGGCATAGATTTTTCATATGACCACAGGCAATAGCGGCGCGTCGCGCGTCGCATCGGTAATAAGGATAAAATGATGAAGTCTGTTTTTAAGCTTTCCCTTGCCGCTTTAGCGCTGGCCTTCGCCGTCTCCTCCACGGCGGCGGAGAAACAACTGGTCGTCGCCACCGACACCGCGTTCGTCCCGTTTGAATTCAAAAAGGGCGACAAATATGTCGGTTTCGATATTGATTTATGGGATGCCATCGCAAAACAGCTGAACCTCTCATACAGCCTGAAGCCGATGGATTTCAGCGGCATCATTCCGGCGCTGCAAACCCGTAACGTCGATCTGGCGCTGGCGGGCATTACCATTACCGACGAACGTAAAAAAGCGATCGACTTCTCTGACGGCTACTACAAAAGCGGCCTGCTGGTCATGGTCAAAGCGAACAACAATGACGTGAAGGGCATCAACGATCTGAACGGCAAAGTGGTGGCGGTGAAAAGCGGCACCGGCTCGGTCGATTATGTGAAAACACATATTAAAACCAAAGATCTGCGTCAGTTCCCGAACATCGACAACGCCTATATGGAATTGGGTACCAATCGCGCGGATGCGGTGGTGCACGATACGCCGAATATCCTTTACTTCATCAATACCGCAGGCCGTGGCCAGTTCAAAGCGGTCGGCGACTCGCTTGAAGCGCAGCAGTATGGCATTGCGCTGCCGAAAGGCAGCGACGACCTGCGCGAGAAGATCAACGGCGCGCTGAAAACCCTGCGCGACAACGGCACCTACAACGCAATCTATAAAAAATGGTTTGGCAGCGAACCTAAATAATTTCAGGCCTGAAGGCGCTTAACACGTCAGGGATGCTGCGGCATCCCTGCGTTTATCTATTGCAACAATGACGGATATTTTCCGGAGAAAACACCATGGAATTCGACTGGAGCGTCATCTGGCCAGCCCTTCCCCTCCTGCTGGAAGGGGCCAAAATGACCCTACTGATCTCAGTACTCGGCCTGCTGGGCGGGGTGATTATCGGCGTGATCGCCGGTTTCGCCCGCGCCTACGGCGGCTGGCTGACCAACAACATCGCGCTGGTTTTTATTGAGCTGATCCGCGGCACGCCGATCGTGGTGCAGGTGATGTTTATCTATTTCGCCCTGCCGATGGCCTTCCCCGACCTGCGCATCGATCCTTTCACCGCTGCCGTCGTCACCATCGTGATTAACTCCGGCGCCTATATTGCGGAAATCACCCGCGGCGCCGTGCTGTCAATCAACAAAGGCTTCCGTGAGGCGGGCCTGGCGCTGGGCCTGTCGCGTCGGGAAACGCTGCGTTACGTGATTATGCCGCTGGCGCTGCGCCGTATGTTGCCGCCTCTGGGCAACCAGTGGATCGTCAGCATTAAAGATACCTCCCTGTTTATCGTGATCGGCGTGGCCGAACTGACCCGTCAGGGCCAGGAAATTATCGCCGGTAACTTTCGCGCGCTGGAGATCTGGAGCGCGGTTGCGGTTATCTATTTGGTTATTACGCTGGTGTTAAGCTTCGTGCTGCGTCGCCTTGAAAAAAGGATGAAAATCCTGTGATTGAATTTAAAAACGTCTCCAAGCATTTTGGTCAAACCCAGGTGCTGCACAATATCGATCTGAAGATCAACCAGGGCGAAGTGGTGGTGATTATCGGGCCCTCCGGCTCCGGCAAATCGACCCTGCTGCGCTGCATCAATAAGCTGGAGGAGATCACCAGCGGCGACCTGATCGTCGATGGACTGAAGGTCAACGATCCGAAAGTGGATGAGCGCCTGATCCGCCAGGAAGCGGGCATGGTTTTCCAGCAGTTCCACCTGTTTCCGCAGATGAGCGCGCTGGACAACGTCGCGTTCGGTCCGATCCGCGTGCGCGGCGCCAAAAAAGAGGCGGCGCATGAACTGGCGAAACAGCTGCTGGGCAAAGTTGGGCTGGCCGATCGCGCCCATCACTATCCGTCAGAGCTGTCGGGCGGCCAGCAGCAGCGCGTCGCCATTGCGCGCGCGCTGGCGGTAAAACCGAAAATGATGCTGTTTGACGAGCCGACCTCCGCGCTCGACCCGGAGCTGCGCCATGAAGTGCTGAAGGTGATGCAGGACCTGGCGGAAGAAGGAATGACCATGGTTATCGTCACTCATGAAGTGGGTTTCGCCCAGCAGGTGGCGTCGCGCCTGATCTTTATCGATAAAGGCCGCATCGCTGAAGATGGCGATCCGCATACGCTGATCACTAACCCGCCCAGCGAGCGCCTGCGCGAATTTTTACAGCACGTCTCCTGATGCGCCGCAGGCGGGGTTCGCCCCGCCTGTTTTTACTGCCGCCGCTTTATCTCTCTGCTCATTCCGCTTCCCTGTTTCCCCTCTGCTGAGCGCCCGCGTCGTCTCTCTGCGTCGCCCTGCCGCCTCGCTTTTCCGCTTTACTTTAGAATTCAGCACATTCGTGCAAAAAGCAGCGTCTATACTCTACACCATTCAGGCTACATGAAGGCCGAATCTCAGAAGCTTACCTCGGCCGGATTGCGCGATAAGCGCCGACGTCCATGCAGCCCGACATAAGACGAGTCTATGCTTTGCAGGCAATGCCGCCGTATTTGTTGCCGTTGGGGAGAAAGATGTTGGGAATGAACGCCGCGTGGTTACGCCTGCGCAAAGGGATGCTCTGTTTACTGTTTTTCATGTTGCTGCCAGCGGCCCACGCGGTTTCCATGCCCGCCGCCGCCGTCGCCAGTCAGAAAACGCAGCCAGCCGCCGAGGCGGCCCCGCATGAACCCACGGTGGAGGAGAAAAAGGCGGCCTACAGCGCGCTGGCCACCATTCTGGAAAATGAGCAGTCGCGGCAGGAGCTGATTGAACAGCTGCGCAACGCCGCCGCCAGCCCTTCGGATACCGCTGCGCCGGAGTTGACGCCGCCCGGCGTCGAAGAGGAAGAGGAAAAAACCGTCCTGCAAAGCGTGACCGACGTGACGCGCGAGTATGGCGGCCAGTTCGCGGGCAGCTTTATCCGTCTTTATCACAATATCGTCTCCGCGCCGCATAAATCCTTTAACCAAAAAACCTTTTTCAACGCGCTTAACCACTTTCTGATGCTGGCGATGGCGCTGTTCGCCTTCTACTGGGCGATCCGTATGATGGTATCGCCGCTCTATCGGCGCATGGGACGCTGGGGGCGTAAGAAAAGCAACCAGCCCGGCAGCTGGCTGCATCTGCCGCTGACCCTTGTCGGCGCGTTCGTCATCGATCTGCTGCTGCTGGCGCTGGCGCTGTTTGTGGGCCAGATCCTGAGCAATAACCTGAACGGCGGCAGCCGCACTATCGCTTATCAGCAGGGATTGTTCCTGAACGCCTTTGCGCTAATCGAATTCTTTAAGGCGGTGCTGCGGCTGATCTTCTGCCCGCGTTATCCCGATCTGCGCCCCTTTCCTGTCAGCGACGTACGGGCGCGCTACTGGCATACCCGTCTGAGCTGGCTGAGCGGCGTCATCGGCTACGGTCTGCTGGTGGTGGTGCCTATCGTCTCGAACCAAATTAACGTGCAGGTTGGCGCGCTGGTTAACGTGGTAATTATGGGCCTGATGACCGGCTGGGCGCTGTGGCTGATTTTCCATAACCGACGCCGCATCCAGCGCGAGCTGATCGCCCTTTCCGAGCGTTCGCTCTCTTTTTTCTCGCTGTTTATCCGCGCCTTCGCCTTTATCTGGCACTGGATCGCCAGCGCCTATTTTATCGTGCTCTTTTTCTTCTCCATCTTTAACCCCGGCGGCAGCCTGAAATTTATGATGTCGGCGACGGTGCGCAGCCTGGCGATTATTGGCGTCGGCGCGCTGATTTCCGGCATGCTGACGCGCTGGATCAGCAAAACCATCACCCTGTCGCCGGAGCTGCGCCGCACCTACCCTGAGCTGCAAAGGCGGGTAAACGGCTGGATCTCTTTTATGCTGAAGGCGGCGCGCATTCTGACGGTGTTCGCCGTGGTGCTGCTGTTGCTGAACGCGTGGAACCTGTTCGATCTCTGGTACTGGCTTACCGCAGGCGCCGGGGAGCGGCTGGTGGATGTGCTGATCCGCGTCTTTATGATCCTGTTTTTCTCCGCGGTGGGCTGGACGCTGCTGGCGAGCCTGATCGAAAACCGGCTCGCCTCCGATATTCATGGCCGTCCGATGCCGAGCGCGCGCACGCGCACGCTGCTGACGCTGTTCCGTAACGCGCTGGCGGTGGTGATCAGCACCATCACCATCATGATCGTACTGTCGGAGATTGGGGTGAACATCGCGCCGCTGCTGGCGGGCGCGGGCGCGCTCGGCCTGGCGGTCTCTTTCGGTTCGCAAACGCTGGTGAAGGATATTATCACCGGTATCTTTATCCAATTTGAAAACGGCATGAACACCGGCGATCTGGTGACTATCGGCCCGCTGACCGGCACCGTCGAGCGCATGTCGATCCGTTCCGTCGGGGTGCGCCAGGATACCGGCGCCTATCACATCATTCCCTGGTCATCGATCACCACCTTCGCCAATTTTGTGCGCGGCATCGGATCGTTTGTCGCCAACTACGACGTCGATCGCAGCGAGAACAGCGATCTGGCGAATGCGGCGCTGCGTTCCGCCGTGGAGGCATTGATGGCGCGCGAAGATATTCGCCCGCTGGTGATCGGCGAGCCGAACTTCGCCGGCCTGGTGGGGCTGACCGAGCGCGCCTTTACCGTACGCGTTTCGATCACCACTCAGCCGCTGAAGCAGTGGACGGTGCGCTTTGCGCTGGATGAGATGGTGAAAAAACATTTCGACGCAGCGGGCATTAAGGCGCCGCGTCAGACGGTGCAGGTGATTCAGGAGAGCGAAGAGACCACCGGCGCGGCGGCGGTGAAAAGTCTGCCGGCGCCGGAATAAGCGTCAGGGGCGCGGTTTCATCAGCCGCGCCCGCGCGGCGTCGTCCTGAAAACTCCAGGCGATAAAGCGGCTCTGCTTCTGCCCCTGCGCCATATCGATAATACGCACCTCGCGCGCGCCAACGCTGGTCAGCGCCTGGCGCAGCGTCGGAAGGTTTTCGCGGCGTGAAACCAGTGAGGTAAACCAGACTACCTGCCGCGCGTAATCGATACTTTCGGCGATCATCTGGCCGATAAAGGCTTTCTCGCCCCCTTCGCACCACAGCTCCGCCTGCTGGCCGCCAAAGTTCAGCGGCGCATCTTTCGCCAGCCCCAGGTTGCGCGCCTTACGCGCGCTGCCTTCCGCCGCCTGCTCGCTTGAGGCGTGGAACGGCGGGTTACACAGCGTCGCCTGATAGAACTCGTTCTTATGGATGATGCCGTGGAAAATCTTGTCGCTCTGCGCCTGGCGACGCAGGCGGATGCCGCGGCGCAACGTCGGATTGGCGTCCAGGATTGCGCCCGCCGCCTTCATCGCCTGCGCGTTCACCTCGGAGCCGGTAAAACGCCAGCCATATTCACGATAGCCAATCAGCGGATAGATGCAGTTGGCGCCGCAACCGATATCCAGCACGTTAATATCGCGCGGCGGCTGGCCGCCGTTGTCCGTCGCCAGCAGGTCGGCCAGATAGTGCAGATAGTCCGCCCGTCCCGGCACCGGCGGGCAGAGGAAACCTTCCGGGATATCCCAGCGTTCAACCTGATAAAAATGTTTCAGCAGCGCCTGGTTCAGGGCTTTCACCGCCTGCGGATCGGCGAAATCGACCGACTGGTCGCCGCGCGGCGTGATAACAATAAAGGGCTGCAACGGCGGATGCGCGGCGATCAGCGCGGGAATGTCATAGCGTTCGCGATGACGGTTACGGGGATGCAGTTGGTTTTTAGTGGCGGGCTGTTTCATCAGGCTCTCTCTCTGGTAACGGCGCGTAAGATACCCGCTGCGGAAAAAAGCGTAAACAATTGCCGCGCTTTTTTTCGCGCTGAACAGGCTAAGATGTGAAGATTCATTCCCGATAAGGATAACTATGTCTCGTCAACGCTACTCCTACCAACCGCGCGTCGGCCACGGCCTGCCGCACGATCCGCTGAACGCCATCATCGCGCCGCGCCCTATCGGCTGGATCAGCTCGCAGAGCGCAGCTGGCGTGCGCAACCTGGCGCCCTACAGCTTCTTTAACTGCTTTAACTACCATCCGCCGATTATCGGCTTCTCCAGCCAGGGTAAAAAAGACAGCGTGCGCAATATTCTGGAAACCGGCGAATTCGTCTGGAATCTGGTGACGCGTCCGCTGGCGGAGGCGGCCAATGAAAGCTCTGCGTCGGTGGCGCATGAGGTGGATGAGTTCGCCCTGACCGGCCTGACGCCGCTGACGGGCAGCCATGTCAACGCGCCGATGGTGGCGGAAAGCCCGGTCAACTTTGAGTGTCGCCTGACGCAGCATTTGCAGCTGCACAACGCTGACGGCGAGCCGCTGGAGGGCTGGCTGATCCTGGGCGAAGTGGTGGCGGTGCATATCGACCCCGCGCTGCTGGAAGAAGGGATCTACCAGACCAGCAAAGCGCAGCCGGTGCTGCGCGCAGGCGGCCCCAGCGCCTGGTACGGCATCAGCGAGGATCAGCGCTTCGATCTGGTGCGCCCCGATGCCCGTAAAACGTAGCGCCGCAGCCGGGCGTAGCCCGGCTTTTGCGTGATCGTCGTCACTTAACTACGCTAAAACGTTAACGGCTTAACTTAACGACGATGCGGAGGAAGTGATGCAATATCGACAGCTCGGTCAGTCCGGCCTTTATCTTTCAACCCTGACGATGGGCACCCTTACCTTTGGCGGCAGCAACGGCTTCGAGAAGGTCGGCAACGTGGATGCGCGCACGGCGCGCCGCTTTCTGGAGATTGCGCTGGAGGCGGGCGTCAACTGCGTCGATACCGCCGATCTCTACTCTAAAGGCGAAGCGGAAAGCGTGCTGGGCGAAGCGTTAGGCGACCTGCGTCAGAAGGTGATTTTGATGACCAAGGCGCGCAGCCCGATGAGCGACGATCCCAACGACAGCGGCGCTACCCGCCATCATCTGATCAAATCGTGCGAAAACAGCCTGCGCCGCCTGAAAACCGACCATATCGATATTCTGCAAATCCATAACTGGGACGGCGTGACGCCGGTTGAAGAGACGCTCTACGCGCTGGAGTCGCTGGTGCAAAGCGGCAAAATCCGCTACTGGGGCACCTCCAACTATAGCGGCTGGCAGATGATGAAAACGCTGGGTAAGGCGGAGCAGCTGGGGCTCAGCAAACCTACCAGCCAGCAGATCTACTACACGCCGGAATCACGCGAGGCGGAGTTCGAACTGCTGCCGCTGGCGCTTGACCAGAATGTCGGCACGCTGATCTGGGGGCCGATGGGCGAAGGGCTGCTGACCGGCACGGTGCGACGCGGCGAGAAAACCTCTGCCGACTCCCGTCAGGGCAACGGCTGGACCGAACCTTATGTGCACAATATGGATCACGCCTACGACGTGATCGAGACGCTGGCGCAGGTGGGGGAAGAGCTGGGCGTTTCGCCGGCGCGCGTTTGTCTCGCCTGGCTGCTGACCCGTCCGGGTATTACCTCGCTGATTGTCGGCTCGCACACCGAAGCGCACCTGCGCGACAACCTGGCGGCGGCCGAGCTGCAACTGAGCGACGAACAGCGCACGCGCATTGAAAAAGCGACCCGTCCGGCGCCGCGCTATCCTTACTGGCATCGCTATACCGCCGGGATGGATCGTCTCGATCCGGCCGAAGAGGTGTTCCTGCGCGAATATTTCGACACGCTGGAAAACCGTCGCGATCTGAAGATCAAATAGCCCGCGCGTCCGCGTTTTCCGCGCGGACCGATAGACGCCCCCGATTCTCTCTTCTAGAGTGAGGATAAGCCGCCATGCAACGAGGCATGGCCAGAAGAGAGGACCGCTATGAGCTTACCCGCAGCGTTGATTGAAGAGGCGGTGCAGTGGCGCCGTCAGCTGCACGCCCGGCCGGAGCTGGGCTATCAGGAACAGAATACCGCCCGTTTCGTGGCGGAAAAATTGCGCAGTTTCGGGTTACAGGTAGCGACCGGACTGGCGGGCACCGGCGTCATCGGCACGCTGGAGACCGGGCCGGGCGAAACCATCGGCCTGCGGGCGGATATGGACGCGCTGCCGGTAACCGAGCTGGGAGAGGCCGCCTGGCGCTCGCAGCAACCCGGCGTCATGCACGCCTGCGGTCACGACGGCCACACCGCCATGCTGCTGGCCAGCGCCAAATGGCTGGCTCAGACGCGCCGCTTCAGCGGCACCGTCCACTTTATTTTCCAGCCGGCGGAGGAGAACCTCGGCGGCGCGCGCAAGATGGTGGAGGAAGGATTATTTCAGCGTTTTCCAATGGATGCGGTCTATGCGCTGCATAACTGGCCGGGGCTGCCGGTAGGCGAGATTGCGGTCAACAGCGGCGCGATGATGGCCTCGCTGGATTCGTTTGACATTACCCTCACCGGGAAAAGCTGCCACGCCGCGATGCCGGAAAGCGGCGCCGATCCGCTGGTGGCGGCGGCGCAGCTGATCCTGGCGCTGCAAACCATTCCGGCGCGTCGGTTGTCGCCGCTCGCCTCGTCGGTGGTCAGCGTCACTCAGATTCAGGGCGGCGAAGCGATTAACGTTATCCCCGAAACAGTCACGCTGCGCGGCACGGTGCGCTGTCTGCAAAGCGAAGTGCGGGAAAAGGTGCTGGCGCTGGTGGCGTCGTTCGTTCATACGCTGCCGCAGCCCATGGGCGTCGAGGGGCAGATCCGCTGGTATCCCGGCTACCCGGTGACGCAGAACGACGCCGAGGCTGCCGCGCTAATCCGCAAGGTGGCGACAGCGCAGTGCGGCGCTGAGAAAGTACGCTGGCAGGTGAATCCGTCGATGGCCTCAGAAGATTTCGCCTGCATGCTGGAAGTATGTCCCGGCGCCTACTTCTGGCTGGGCGCTGATGGCGAAACGCCCTCTCGCCCGCTGCACAACGCCAGCTACGACTTCAACGATGCGCTGATTGAGCATGGCGTCGCCTTTTGGCAACGGCTGGTAGAAACCCGCCTGCCGCGCGCGGCAGGCTCAGCTTCTGCTGTCGCAAACTCAGCGTAAGATAACTGGCCTGTCGTCGTACGTTCGGAGTAAAGCGCGCACAGGCTATCGGCGCGCGCCGATATTAACGTTCACGCAGGCGTCAACGCGCGCAGGCTGATGCTCAGGGTGCCGGATAACCGGCGGCCTCCAGCTGCGCCAGCCCCGCTTCCAGCGATGGGCTGCGACCGCTGGCGACGTAACAACAGGCGATCTGCAAACGCAGCGACTGCGGCACAGGGCGCGCTTTGTCCAGCACCTGCTGGATCCAGGCGGCGGTGACAGCGGCCTCTTTGCTCTGCGGCAGGTCGCAGCTCTGCTCTGGCTGACGCGCCAGCAGCTCCTGCGGCTCCGCGCCTGCGCCATCGATCAGACTGATGGCCGGGCAGCGCAGCGGATTGGCGTAAACCTCGCCTTCGGTACCGTTCAGCAGCAATGCCAGGCCGCCGTGCGCGCTGAAAAACTTGCCGACGCGCGGAATATATTCAGGATGTGAAACGCTGGCGAGACGCAGCGCCGCCGCCTCGCCGAACGGCGTCATCAACTTGGCCAGCGTATGCGCGCTGTTACGCACGCCCAGCCGCCAGCGCAGCGCCAGCTGCTTCGCCAGCGGCGGGCAGAGCGTATCGACGGTGATAAATACCGGCTCGCCCTGCGCCAGCTTCGCCTGCGCGCTCTGCGCGTCAGCGACGGGCGCAACGCCCAGCGCCTGAAAGACCGCCTCGCTGGTCACGCGCGTTTCATCTTCGCTGACGCCATGCACCACCACCGGAAAACCAAGACGAGAGAGCAGCAGCGCCAGCAGCGGCGTCAGGTTGCCCTGGCGACGCGCGCCGTTGTAGCTGGGGATCACAATCGGCAACGGCTGGTCAGCGGGCGGCGTTAAGGTAAGCACACGCTCCTGTAGCGCGCGGTAAAAGCCCGCCATCTCCGTTTCGCCTTCGCCCTTGATGCGCATTGCGATCAGCAACGCGCCCAGCTCCAGCTCCGGCACGTCGTCATTCAGCATGGCGCGGTAGAGCTGGTAAGCGCTCTCCTCATCAAGATCGCGCGCGTGGTTTTTGCCGCGTCCCACTTCTTTAATCAGTTTGCTGTACTGCAACATTTAACGCTTTTCCTTTTTTCGACGCCGACCCGCCGGGGCCGTTTTAGCGCTGGGCGGCAGCGCTTTCGCCCCTTCAGGCATCGGCGGCTGCGCGATGGGAAACACCGGCAGCGCGTTCAACAGCCGCGCGCCGTACGCTTTGGTGAGCAGTCGGCGATCGTAAATCACAATTTCGCCGGTGCAGTGATGACTGCGGATCAGCCGCCCCACCTGCTGAATCAGAGTAAAGGAGGCGCTGGGCAGGCTTTGCACCTCAAACGGGTAGCGCTTCAGGCTTTTCAGCCACTCACCTTCGGTCAAAATTACCGGACTGTCCACCGGCGGAAAAGCGATTTTATGAATATGCACCTGCGTCAGCAGTTCGCCTTTGAGATCGAGCCCCTCGGCAAAGGATTGCAACCCGACCAGCACGCTCGCCTCGCCCTGCTGCACTCGTTTGCGGTGCAGCTCCACCAGCCGGTAGCGCGGCTGATCGCCCTGCACCAGCAACATCAGCCGCAGATCGGTCAGATGGGTAAGAAACTGCTGCATGGCGCGGTTGCTGGCGAACAGCACCAGCATCCCTTTATGCAGTCCCGCTTTGACCTGATGGCGAAAGAAATGCGCCATTTCAGCAATGTGCTGCTCTTCGTTAGCCATCAGCGGCTCGTAGCGCATCTGCGGGATCACCAGCTTGCCCTGTTCGACATGGTTGAACGGCGAGCCGAGCGCCACAAAGCGGTCGCCCACCTTTTCATTCAGGCCGGAAAGCTCCTGCAGCCGGTTAAAGCTGTTCAGCGACTGTAGCGTGGCGGAGGTGAGCACCACATGCGGCACCTTGCGCCACAGCAGCTTCTCCAGCTGTTCGCTGACGCGGATGCCGGCGCAGTGAAAAAAGAGGTGCGGCTGGCCTTCGCGCAGTTCGCGGCTTACCCACTTAGAGACCGGCGCGCCGGACGCCTGCTCCATCGACGCGAGCCGCCACAGTTTACTGATGCCTTCAAACCAGCCAAAGGCGCGGTTCATTTGCAGCAGCGTGCGCTGCAGGCGTACCACGTCATACTGGCCGGTTTTCTCGCTGAGATCGTTCAGCAGCCCTTCCGCCAGGCCACGCAGCCCGTCGCTCAGCTTAAAGAGTCGGGCGCACAGCGTCTGCATCTCCTCCGGCAACTGCCCCATCTCGAAGCGATGTTCGCCCTCCTGCGGCTCCGGCGGCAGAAAGAGCGCCAGCATGCGCGTCAGGCTGGCGAGATGCTCGCGCCATTCGTCACAATGGGTTTTCAGCCGCTCCGGGTTCGCCAACGGCGGCGGCGTTTTGGGCCGAAACTGCGCCATGCAGGTTTCCACCAGACGGACAAAGAGATCGAGCTGCAGGCTGGTGAAGCCGGGCGAAATATCGGCGCTGGTCTCCAGCGCATCGCGCGCCACCTCCGGCAGATGATGCCCTTCATCCAAAACCAGCAGCAGGTTTTTCGCCGGCGGCAGCACCGATTCGCTCTCCAGCGCCGCCATCACCAGCGCATGGTTCGCCACCACCACGTCCGCCTGCTCGATCTCACGGCGGGCGACGAAAAAGGGGCATTCGCGATACCAGTGACAGTTGCGCGCCAGGCAGTTGGCCTTATCGGTGCTGAGTCGCTGCCAGAGCGCGTCGCCGATATTTTCTTCGCTGTGGTCGCGCAGGCCGTCCCACTGATGGCGATTCAGCGATTTTTCGAGCTTTCCGCAGATTTTGCGTTCTTCTTTGCTTGCCACCATCTCGTCATCGAGAAACAGCAGCAGGTCGCCCTGCTTTTCGCTATCGGTCGCCAGCGCATTGAGGTTACGCGGACAGACATAGCGCCCCCGCCCAAAGGCGGCGGTAAATTTCAATTCGGGAATGATTTTCTGCAGCAGCGGCAGATCCTTGCTGAAGATCTGATCCTGCAACGCCACGTTCGCGGTGCTGATCACCAGCGGCTTCTCTTCGGCGCGCCCGACGGCGATGCCGGGGATCAGATAGGAAAGGGTTTTGCCCACGCCGGTGGGCGCTTCAATCGCCAGGTGACGGCCGTCGTCGCCAGCTAAAGTTTTCGCTACTTCGGCGATCATCTGCCGTTGCGGCGCGCGCGGAATGAAATCGGGAACCTGCTGCTGCAGCGCTTTATACCATTCGCCGATCTGCGCTTTTAACGCTGCGGTTAGTGCCATCTTGCTCTCTTCCTGCCTTAATGACCTGTATTTTTACACAGTATGGCGCTGACGTCAGCCGCTTATCGGCGAATCTGGAAGATGGCTTCCGCAACCGGCGAAAGGTGCGACAACCCGTTACACGGTCAGCCGCTTATACATTACGGTCGTGGCGTCCATCGCGCCTTCTGTCGACTGCGCATAGAAAGGGATGGCTCCGGCTATCTCCCAGCCCAACGACAAATAAAGCAGACTGGCGACGTCGCCGCTGCGGGTATCCAGCACCATCAGGCTGCGCCCCGCCTCCTTCACCCGCTGCTCTGCCAGCTGCATCAGCTGGCGCGCGATGCCCTGACGCCGCGCGCGCGGATGCACCAGCAGCTTGCCGATTTCCACACGATGGCGGCCATTAGGCATGTTATTCCAGAAGATCATTACCGTCGCCACCAGCCTCCCGCCGTCGCGCGCCACCAGCAGCAGCCGATCGCCGCGATCGAGGCCGACGAATGTGTCCTGCCAGAAATTTCGCATGATCTGCCGATCTTCAGGATCGATAAATCCCACGCTGGCGCCATCTGATACGCAGCCCTGCAATACGTCAGTCAGGGCTTCCAGCTCGCTACGCGCCTGACCACCATCCATTACCTGATATTCAATCATCGACACACCACCAGTAAGTAACGCGCGCCCTCCGCTTCCGGCGCATGAAATGCCGAGGCGCCGTACAGATGGAAACGCAGCGTATCGCCCGCCTCCAGCCGCCAGCGCGCTCCGCCCGCTTCAATTATCAACACGCCCGCCAGCAGCCAGATATGCTGCTCGATGCCCGGCACCGGCGGCGCGTCGTACGCAATGAGCGCTCCGGGCCGCAGCACGCCTTCTATCATCTCCGCACGGTAGCCGCTGGCAGGCGGCGACAGCCCGCGTCGGATAAATCCCTGTTCGCGATCCTGCCAGACCGGCTGCTGCGGTGGCGTCAGGTGTTGCGCAACGTTCTCTTCCACTTCGCTCAGCAGGCGCGACATAGTTAGCCCATAGGCGACGCAAAGCTTATTCAACAGCGTGGCGGTCGGGCTGATCTCTGCGCGCTCGATGCGCGACAGCGTCGCGCGGCTGATGCTGGTACACTTAGCCAGCTGCTCCAGCGTCCAGCCCCGCTCCTGGCGTAGGGTTATCAACCGCTGAGCAAGGCGTTGGTCAGTCTCGTTCATCGTGTTTCCCATATAAGAGATAATTTCTCTATTATGAGAATGCGCGCTTTTGTGGCGGCGATCAACTTGTACAATATAAAAAATAATGTACAAGTTGAAACGCCTCCGCTAAGGTTAAAGCAGACACCCGAGTCTCACGAACAAGCAGAGGATGTGCATGCCCCTATACAGCATCGGCGACGTCGCCGAACGCTGTGGTATCAACCCGGTAACGTTACGCGCATGGCAGCGTCGCTATGGGCTGTTGAAGCCACAGCGTACCGAAGGCGGTCACCGACAGTTTGATGATGAAGATGTTCAGCGTATCGAAGAGATTAAGCGCTGGATAGAGAGCGGCGTCCCGGTAGGCAAAGTAAAAGCCCTGCTCGAAGGCGATAATGTTAACGTACACGACGGCTGGATGACATTGCAGGAAGAGGTGATGAGCGTACTGCGCCAGGTTCGCCCTTCCCGACTGCGCAGTAAAATCGCCGCCATTGGCCGCGAGCATCCGGTCGATGCGCTGATCGATCACGTCTTCGTGCCGGTGCGTCAGCGTCTGGGGCTCGATCAAAACACCGCGAAAGCGATGTGCAGCCTGCTCGACGGCGCGCTTATCGACTATGTCGCCTTCTGCCTGTGCGGCACGCGTAAAAAGGCGGGCAAGGATGCGCTGATGATCGGCTGGGGCGTCGAGGATCGCACCCGCATCTGGCTGGAGGCCTGGCGCCTTTCCCAGGCGGGCTGGCGGATGGATGTACTGGCGGAGCCGCTCGATAACCCGCGCCCCGAACTGTTTCCTGGCCAGCAGATTTTCGTCTGGACCGGCAAGAAGCTGACGCGCCGTCAGACAGAACAGTTCGCCCACTGGCATGAACAGGGTTTTTCCATCACGTTGCATGGTCAGAGCTAAACGGGCGAAGATCGCGCGAAAAATGACGCAATTTGCCTGGTCGCAAAGGGCGGTTCGCGCTATGATCTGCCCTCTTGTTTTATCTTCACAGGCAATACGATGAACTGGCAAAAATTTCTGGTCGGCACCCTTTTCTTTATCATGGCGATTGGCGGTACCGGCGGCCTGATGCTGGTAGGCTACGCCATTATTTTACATGCCCGCTAACCCAGCGTTGCAGGCGCTCGAAAAGCCGGTCCACCACCAGCGCCAGTAGCGCCACCAGCACCGCTCCCTGAATCACATACGCTGTATTAAACCCGCTCAGGCCGATAATCACCGGCGATCCCAGGCTTTTCGCGCCTACCGTCGAGGCGATCGCCGCGGTGCCGATATTGATGATGATCGAGGTGCGCACGCCCGCCAGAATCACCGGCGCGGCTAACGGCAGTTCGACGCGCGTCAGCCGCTGCCAGCCGCTCATGCCAACGCCCTGCGCCACTTCGCGCGCGCTTTCCGGCACCGATTCCAGCCCCGCCAGCGTGCCCTGCAAAATCGGCAGGATGCCATACAGCAGCAGCGCGATCAGCGCGGGCTGCTCGCCGAAGCCGATGACCGGCACCGCCACCGCCAGCACCGCTACCGGCGGAAAAGTTTGCCCGGCGGCGGCCAGCGTCTCCACCAGCGGCCGAAACTCACGTCCGGCATGGCGCGTCACGGCGACGCCTGCGCCGATGCCGATCAGCGCCGCGCCCAGGCTGGAGAACGCCACCAGCCGAATATGCGCCAGCGCCAGCTGAAAAAAGCTCTCCTGCTGATAAACCGGTCGATCGAGCTGAGGAAACCAGCGGGCGAACAGCGGACCGCTGTAGGGCATTAACAGCAGCAGCAGCAGCAGAAACAGCGCGATCAGCCACAGCAGCGGATCGCGCAGCCATTTGTTCATGTCCCCTCCCGTTGCCGCAGCAGATCGCTGAAGTGCAGCACGCCCAGCGGCGCGCCCTGCGCATCGGCCACCGGCAGCTTATCTGTCTGACGGGCGATAAACAGCGACAGCGCCTCGCGCAGCGACATATCTTCCGGCACCGGCGCCGCGTCCAGCCATTCGCCGCGCCGCGCGGCCGCGCCCGCATAGCCCAGCGACAGCAGGCGCACGCCCAGCTCGCTGCGGCCAAAAAAATCACGCACGAAATCGTTGGCCGGACGGGTTAGCAGCTCCAGCGGCTTGCCCTGCTGTATAATGCGCCCGCTGTCCATCAGCACGATTTTATCCGCCAGCGTCAGCGCCTCGTCAATGTCATGCGTCACCAGTACGATAGTGCGTCCCAGCAACCGATGAATGCGCACCATCTCCTGCTGCAACGCGCCGCGCGTCACCGGATCGAGCGCGCCGAACGGCTCATCCATCAGCAGCACTTCCGGGTCGGCGGCCAGCGCGCGCGCCACCCCGACGCGTTGCTGCTGCCCGCCGGAGAGCTGATGCGGATAGCGATGGCGCAGCTCCTCCTCCAGACCCAGCAGCGCCAGCAGCTCAGCGACGCGTTCCTGCCGCTGCGCTCGCGGCCACTTCAGCAGCCCCGGCACGGTGGCGATGTTCTTCTCCACCGTCCAGTGCGGAAACAGCCCGATCGACTGAATGGCGTAGCCCATCCGCCGCCGCAGCGCCTGCGGATTGAAGCTGCGGATCTCCTCGCCAGCAAACTGAATGGTGCCCGCATCATGCTCAACCAGCCGGTTAATCATCTTCAGCGTGGTCGATTTGCCGGAGCCGGACGTGCCGATCAGCACAGTAAACTCGCCAGCGGCGATATGCAGGTTAATCTCATCCACCGCCGCCTTGCCGGCGAAATATTTACTGACCTGATTAAACTGGATCATAGGTTGCGCTTCTCCAGCAGGGAGATAAGGATGTTAAACAGGGCGTCCATCAGCACCGCCAGCGCGATCACCGGGATTACGCCCAGCAGCACCAGCTCCAGCGCGCTGCTCAGCAATCCCTGAAAGATAATGGCGCCGAAGCCGCCGGCGCCGATGAGCGCGGCGATCACCGCCATGCCCACCGTCTGGATCGTCACCACCCGCAGGCCGCTGAGCAATACCGGCAGCGCCAGCGGCGCCTCGACGTGCCAGAAAATCTGCGTGGGCGACATACCCATGCCGCAGGCGGTCTCCCTGACGCCGTCAGGCACCTGCTGCAAACCCGCCACGATGCTGCGCACCAGCGGCAGCAGCGCATAAAGCACCAGCGCGATCAGCGCGGGCGCCAGGCCGATGCCGCTGACGCCCAGCCGCGCCAGCCAGGGAAAATGGGCCGCCAGCCCGGCCAGCGGCGCGATCAGCAGGCCAAACAGCGCCACTGACGGCACGGTCTGAATAATGTTCAACACGGAAAAAACCGACGCCTGCCAGCGGGGGCGGCGATAACAGATCAGCCCCAGCGGCACGCCCAGCGCCAGCGCCGGGATCAGCGTGGCCGCCAGCAGCAACAGGTGACGCGTCAGCGCCTGATCGAACACATCCTGACGATTGGCGTACTCTTTCAGCAGCGCCAGCTGATCGAGTTGTCCGCCGAGCAGCAGCAGCGCCAGCGGCAGCCAAAGCTGCGCGTTCAGCAGCAGACGCCAGATCGGATTGCGCGTCAGGCGCATTATGCTGTCCGCGGCGATCAGCAGGCAGAGCGCGATTGCCGCCCACAGTCCGCTGCCGAAACCGGTGCGCGCCAGCGCGCTGCCCTGTCCCGCCAGCGTCTGCGCGGCGTGCCCGCCTAACGCCACCAGCAGCGTCAGCAGCGTTTCGCTCAGCAACAGCGTCAGAACCAACACAGGCTGGCGCGGCTTTTGCCAGGCCAGTAACAGCAGCAGCGGCACGATCAGCAGGATCAGCCAGCCTGCGCCCTGAAGTAACTGGGAGAGCATCACCGGCTGCCCCGACACCAGGCGATTAGGCGCGAAGCTGGCGAAAGGCAACGCATACAGCGCCGTCGCCAGCAGCGCCGTCAGCAGCAGCAGTACGCGGTTATAGAGGGTGAATCGCAAAATCACTCCGTCGACAAGATGCCTGATTACGCCGTCCGCTTACAGCAGCTTTTTCTGCTGCAACCAGTCGGCGGCCACTTTTTTCGCATCCTGACCCTCTACGGCGATTTTGGCGTTCAGCGACTGCAACGTTTTTTCATCCAGCGCGGCGAACACCGGCTGTAGCCAGGTAGCGATATCGGGATACTGCTTTAATACCGCGGCGCGGATCACCGGCGCGGGCGCGTAAATCGGCTGCACGCCCTGCGGATCGCTCAGGGTTTGCAGGCCGAGCGCCGCTACCGGCCCATCGGTGCCGTAGGCCATCGCCGCATTCACCCCGGAGGTTTGCTGCGCCGCCGCCTTGATGGTTACCGCCGTATCGCCGCCCGCCAGCGACAGTAGCTGATCCTGGCCCAGCTTAAAGCCGTAGGCTTTTTCAAACGCCGGCAACGCGTCGGCGCGCTCGATAAATTCAGCCGAGGCGGCCAGCTTAAAGACGCCGCCCTGCTTCAGATAGCGGCTGAGATCGGCCAGCGAAGCCAGCTTATTTTTCTGCGCCACATCGCCGCGCACCGCAATGGTCCAGGTGTTATTGGCAGGCGCGGGCGTCAGCCAGACCAGCTGGTTTTTCTCCGCGTCCTGCTTTTTCACCTTCTCATAGCCCGCTTTGGCGTTCTTCCACGCCGCGTCGCCCGCCTGATTAAAGAAGAACGCGCCGTTGCCGGTATATTCCGGGTAAATATCCAACTCGCCGGCGGTAATCGCCCCACGCACCACCTGCGTATTGCCAAGCTGAATTTTATTCACCGTCGGCACGCCGTGCTTATTCAGCACCTGCAGGATCACATTGCCCAGCAGCGAGCCTTCGGTATCGATTTTAGATCCCACACGCACCGGATCGGCGGCCTGGGCGTGGGCGGCCAGCGCCATCAGGGCGGCCAGGGTGAATAATCCGCGACGCGCAACAGCGAAAGTCATAGCGTTTTCCTTCCAGGTCAGGTTCTGTCAAAGCGTAGCGCAAATCCCTGTGCCTGTCGGGAAAACAGATTCTTTTCTGCGAAGCAGCGCGCAGGCCTCATCGCGTTCGGAAGTAAGATATAACCAGAAGGAATTTAGCCAGCGGCATCAGGACGTTATGCTCAGAAGACCCAAACACGTCTGACAACATAACATCATGACTGACATTACCGCCTCTTCGACGCCGGATGCGTCGCTTAAGGACATCACGACCGGTGAAACGGTCTGGATACGCCAACCCGCCGACGTGTCGCGGCTGGTCAACACCGGTACACAAGCGCTCGGCAACGGGCGGATCGTCGTCGCTATCGCTCTCGGCGGCGTTTTCCTGGACGCCTACGATCTTGGCGCGCTGGCGTTCGGCATGAAAGATGTGGCGCGGGAGTTTAATCTTACTCCCGCCGGCAGCGGCATGGTCGCTTCCGCCATCACCTTTGGGGCGATCGTCGGCGCGCTGATCGGCGGCTGGCTGACCGATAAAATCGGCCGTTATCGCGTCTTTATGGCGGATATGTTTTTCTTTGTGGTCGCCGCATTGGCCTGCGCGCTGGCGCCCAACGAATATGTTCTGGCAGGCGCGCGCTTTGTGATGGGGCTGGGCGTCGGCATCGATCTGCCGGTGGCGATGGCCTTCCTCGCCGAGTTTTCGCGGCTGAAAGGACGGGGCAACAAGGCGGCGAGCATCGCCATGTGGTGCCCTACCTGGTATGCCGCCATCAGCGTCTCTTATCTGCTGGTGCTGGTGCTTTACAGCATACTGCCGTCGAGCCACGCCGACTGGCTGTGGCGCCTGATTCTGGGCTTCGGCGCGGTGCCGGCGCTGGCGATCATCGCCATTCGCAGCCGCTATATGAGCGAATCCCCGGTCTGGGCGGCCAATCAGGGCGATCTGCACGGCGCGGCCGCGATCCTGCGCCGCGCCTGGGGCATTAACGCGCAGGTGGCGAGCGACGCCGATCTCAGCGCCGCGACGCGCACTCGTCGCCCCGGCTGGCGTAACTACGGCGCGCTACTGCGCGGCGTCTATTTGCGACGCACGTTGCTGGCGACGGTCATCTCCATCGCCTCCTCCTTTGCCTATAATGCGGTGGCGTTCGGCCTGCCGGTGATTATCTCCAGCTTCCTGGCGCAGACGATGCTGACCACGATATTGGTATCGCTGGCGCTCAACCTGCTGTTTGCCTTTGTCGGCGGCCTGCTGGCGGTGCGGCTGGTGCCGCGCCTGGGCGCATGGCGGATGACGGTAGCGGGCTACGCCTGCCAGCTGGCGGCGCTGCTGGGGCTGGCGCTGATCGGACGGCCGCAGGGCATGTCGGAGGCGATGCTGGCGATCGCTATGCTGGCGCTGTTCCTTTTCGGCCAGGGTTTCGGTCCCGGTTCGCACACCATGACCTACGCTTCGCTCAGCTATCCGGTTTCGCTGCGCGGCGTCGGCGTCGGCCTTAACCAGACGCTGATGCGCGCCAGCTCTACGGTGTCGCTGTTTCTCTTTCCACTGCTGAGCGCGATGCTGGACACCAACGTCTTCTGGGCGATCGCCATCGCGCCGCTGGCGGGCCTGCTGGCGCTGATGCTGGTGCGCTGGGAGCCGTCAGGCTACGATGTGGATGCGGAGGATTTCAGCGCGGCGCCGCGCTGAATAAAGCGCGCCAGCTGATCGGGAATACGGGCGAAGGTATGTAAAAACCAGGGCGTGAAGCGCGCCGGATCGCGCGCTATCTCCTGTTGAATCGCCGTCAGCGAGAGCCAGCGGCTGTCGTCGGCCTCCTGCGGGTTGAGGTGCGGCGTCTGATCGCTGATGGCGAAAAACACGTGCCCATACTCATGTTCGATCAGCCCGTTGCTCAGCGGCAGGTTATAGCTCAGCTCAAACATCGGCGTCAGCGTCAGGCGCAGCCCCATCTCTTCTTCCAGCCGCCGCTCCGCCGCCGTCTGCGACGTTTCATCGGGTAAAGGATGCCCGCAGCAGGTATTGCTCCACAGGCCGCCGCAGTGATATTTGTCGCTGGCGCGACGCTGCAACAGCAGCTCATTACGGCTGTTGAAGACGTAAACCGTTACCGCGCGATGCAGTAATCCTTTTTGATGGGCTTCCAGCTTTTCCATTTTACCGGTAGGACGATCGAAACGATCGACAAGGATAACGTCAATAGCGGACATGCAGGCTCCTTCAGAATAATCCCAACTATTGTGGCATAACCGTCGGGCCGCCTGGCGGAAAAAAGCGTCTGCATTTATCACATTATGTGCGAAAAGATGTCGGGAGAAAGGCGCCCCGCCGTCTGCGGGGGCGCCTGATAAGAGGGACTAGAGTTTAAACGCCTTAACCACTTCTTCCAGCTGAACGCTCTGCTCCTCCATCGCCTGTGCGGCGGCGGAAACCTGCTCCACCAGCGCGGCGTTCTGCTGCGTGGTGCTATCGAGCTGGTTGATGGCAACGTTCACCTGTTCAATCCCCATACTCTGTTCACGGCTGGCGGACATGATTTCGCCCATCAGCGTCGTGACGCTTGATACGCCCTGCATCAGTTCATCCATGGTGCGGCCCGCTTCGCCTACCAGCTGGCTGCCAGCGTCGATATTCGCCACTGAGGTTTCGATCAGCTTTTTGATTTCACGCGCCGAGTTGGCGGAACGCTGCGCCAGGTTGCGCACTTCGCTGGCGACCACGGCGAAACCGCGCCCCTGTTCGCCGGCGCGCGCCGCTTCGACCGCCGCGTTCAGGGCGAGAATATTGGTCTGGAAAGCGATACTGTCGATAACGCTGATAATATCCACCACCTTACGCGAGGAGGCGTCGATTTCGCCCATCGTCGCTACCACCTGACGCACCACCTCGGTGCCGCGCGCCGCCACCTGCGAAGCGTTATCCGCCAGCTGGTTGGCGTGGGTAGCGTTGTCGGCATTCTGACGCACCGTGCCGGTGAGCTGCTCCATCGACGCCGCCGTTTCCACTATCGAGCTGGACTGCTCCTCGGTACGGGAGGAGAGATCGAGGTTGCCGCTGGCGATTTCGCGCGAGGCGGACGTGATCGCCAACGCGCTGTCGCCCACCTGACGCATCAGCCCCTGCAGATAGGAAATAAACTGGTTAAAGCTTTGCGCCACGGCGTTAAATTCCGGGCTGTTGCTGGCGGGCAGGCGCTGCGTCAGATCGGCACCGCCGGTCGAAAGCGCCAGAATGTTGTCATTCAGCTGGCCCAGACGCTTCATCATGCTGCGGATAAAGCCGAGCAACACCAGCAGCAAGGCGATGGCTAACGGAATCTGCACCACGCCGAGACGAGAAAGCATCGAGTGCGTCTGCTGCGTCAGCAGGCTGGTCGGCACATCGCTCGCCAGGAACCAGGGGCTGCCGGCGATCTGCTGCACAAACAGCGTGCGATCGCCTTCCTCGTCCTGGTACTGGCTCTGCACCGGCTGGCTGCCAGCGCTGGCCAGCAATGCCTTCAGCGGCGCGGCCATCGGCAGCGTCAGATCGCTCAGATTTTGCAGCTTCGGCGTGCCGTTGACCAGCGCCGCGTTACCCACCACCTTGCCATTCGCTTCGACGATCAGCACGCGGCCATGAATGGCCTCGCCCATCTCTTTCGCCAGATGGTTAAAGAAGCCGAGGGTGACATCGATGGTGGCGACGCCCCACTCAGCGCCGTTGCGGTAGATCGCCATGGCGCAGTTGGTGCGCGGCTGCGGGCTGGCGGCGTCCTGGTAGGCGTTGGCCCAGGCGCAGACGCCTTTCGGCGCGGCAAGGCCCGCTTTATACCATGACTGCTCATAATATTTATCCGCTTCCGGCGAGTTCCAGAAAGTGTTTACCTGTAGCTGATTGCTGGCGTCGCGGGCAAAAAAGGTACTGAACTTTTCCCGTCCGGCTTCGCGCATATTGGGCAAAGGCCAGATGCCGCCGCCGAACACATTACTGTCCTGATACTGGTTCACCAGCGCAGGCAGCAGCGTATCGATCGCCGGGCTATCCATCACGCTTACCGCTTCGGTAATGGTGCGCTGTTGCGCCTGTACGCGATTCATCTGCTCGACAATTCGCGCCGCCAGCGCATTCACTTCATAGCGCACCAGACGTTCTTCATTATTTTTTAGCTGCGGGGCCACAAAGAGATTGATAACCACGATGGTAACCGCCATCAGCAGCAGAAAGAATGCCACCAGGGTTACCGTAAAGCGGGCCTGCGTTGTTTTTAACATGTCCACACCACTTAACGGAAAGGGCCCAATTGCCCTTTTCCTGTTAACGGCATGTAACGATCTTACTTGAGATGATCGCCATCACAATTTACAAATATAGACGCGGGCTACGCCTCCTGCTCCACGACCTGCTGACGCGGCCGGAAAATGTGGCTGGCGCCTTCCTGTTGCAAAAGCGTCACCAGCTGCATTCCGCCCCCTTCTTCCGCCATGGCGAACGCCTGTTCCGCCGCAGTCACCGGCGTGGTCCACAGCAGATTGACCCGCTCGCCTTCACGACGCGGCAGAGGAAGCTGGCCCGTCTCTCCGCCTAATTCGGCGGAAAGCAGAAAGCCTTCAAAACCGACCGGCGCCACTGACGAAGGGAGCGTATGCCCTTCCCCCAGCCAGTTGAGGCTGCTCCAGGGATAGTGCGCATAGTTTGCCAGCGCGCTCGCCATCTGAATGGCGTTGTCTTCGGTCATCACCTCGGCGTCGATAGCCATTGCCAGTTCGGTGCGGCGGTACTGCGGCGCTAAATCTTCATAAAGGAAATCGACCCAGGGCATCGGACGAATGCACATGCCGACGGTAAAGAAGTACCAGACGCCCTGATGATAGTGCTGCGACAGCGCCATCGGCGGCCACTGGCCCTGGTCGATAGCATAATATTTCAGCGACGGGCCGTAGTGCGCTTCATAAACGCGCAGCAAATCGTGCTGTACCGGCTGCCAGAGATGCCCATCATGCCAGTCGCGCCAGAACTGGCGATGCGCCAGCGCCTGCGCGTAGTAGTGATTGGTGGAGGCCGATCCCAGCGGCGCCGTCAGGCGATTTTCGCGGATGCAGCCGGCAGAGAAGCTGACCTGCTTATTCTGGTAGAGGCTCCAGCCGGGGATCACCGCCAGCAGCTGTCCCTGATACCATACCGCCGCGCCGTCGTCGGTCGGCTCCCAAATGATTTGCAGACCGGCGGGATCGAGCGGCGGCTCCGCCTCCAGCGTACGGCAGCAGTCGGCGCTGAGCAGAGGCGCAATGCCCTGTTCTATCGCTTCGCGATCCTCCTGAAACGGCGCGGGCAGCAGATTACGCAGCCAGCAGCCGCGCACCGCAAAGCGTGAGCGGAAAGGTTCGGTCGGCCAGATATAGAAATAGGCGGCCCGCTCAGTCTGTTCGATGATGGCGGTTAACGTCTGTTGCTGATTAGTCACCTCAGCAATCAACTGCGAATATGTCATAGTGCCTCAACGCAACGTAGAGGAATCCATTTTCCCCGAGAATAGAGCAGGATCGCCCTTCTCGCCACGCTGCGGCAAGGGTAATAATCTCAAAAGTGACGCCCCATACGGCGCATGGCGCGCGGCCAGGCGCCGTTACGCACCGCCCAGCGCAGCAGCGTTGCGATAATCCTCACGCGCCTGTCGACCGCCGCCTGCCGACGGGCGTCGAGACTGTGGCCGGTCATCTGCTGCGCCCAGTCGGGCAGCAGCCCGATGCCCGCTTCCATAATGGTTCCCATCGCCAGTTTCGCCTGCCAGCTGGGCGCAGGCGCGTGCATCAACAGCGACATCACCTCCTGAGCGCGCGCGTCGTAACAGAGCTGCGGACGCATCGCGGCGATCCACGCCTCCGTCTCCGCGCGGCTTTTCGGCACCCGCTCCGCCCCCAGCGCCTCCGCCACCCGCGCCGCCTGCGCATAATAGCGATCCTGATCCGCCGGGCTGAGCGCCGGATTTTTATAGCGCAGATGCGCGGCAAGGAAGCGGCTCGCTTCGGCGACATGCACCCAGGTCAGCAGCGTCGGATCGCTGGCGGCATAGGGGCGACCGTAAGCGTCGATGCCATTGACCCGCAGATGAATTCGCTTTACGCGTTCAATGAGCGTCAGCGCATCGGCGCGGTTGCCGAAGGTGGTTACCGCGACGAACTGGCTGGTGCGCCGCAGTCGTCCCAGCATATCCTCACGAAAGGAGGAGTAATCCCAGACGCCCGCCAGCGCCGCCGGATGCAGCATTTGCAGCATCAGGGCGCTGACGCCGCCGCAGAGCATCGAGGTGAAGTCGCCATGTACCGGCCAGACCACGCTGTCCGGCCCGAACAGGCCCGGATCGCCCGCCGGTTGCGAAATATCGAACTCATTCAGCGAAAGCCCGTTAAGCCGAAAAACTTGCTTTTCGATGCGTTTACGTAAAAATTCCATTGAACATCCACTTTTATCTGCCTGCCGCTGCGTTCAGCAACAAGATTACACACTCTTTTACCAGGAATTACCTTTCAGGTAAGTAACTGATAAGTAAAGATTTTATTTTCATAATCCGCTCAACACCGCGATAAACGCTTATCTTTCATCGCGTTGAAAGCGAAACGCAGCATATTTGCCTGTCTGCAACGCATCTACCAGGCTTTCATAGCAAGTGCAGCACACCGATACACAATCATAGGGAGACAAGCATTATGACTATGCAATCGCTAAACGATCTGTTTGTTCATACCTTGAGCGATGTTTACAGTGCTGAAGTACAGCTAACCAAGGCGCTGCCGAAAATGGCGGAAGCCGCCACTGAAACAAAACTTGCCGAAGGCTTCAGGCAACATCTGGAAGAGACCAAAGGCCATATCGAACGTCTCGATCAGGTTATCCAGGCGCTCGACGATGTGGAAATGGAAAATGTTACCTGCGTAGCGATGGAAGGGTTGATCAAAGAGGGCGAGGAGATTATTCAGGAAGTAGAGGAAGGGCCGGTACGCGATGCGGGTCTGATTGTTGCCGCTCAGAAAGTCGAGCATTATGAGATTTCCAGCTACGGTTCGCTGATGGCGCTGGCGAAAAATCTGGGCTATGACAACGTCGTCTCTATCCTGAAGAATACCCTGGATGAAGAGAAGGCCACCGATGAAAAACTCACCATGCTGGCCGAGCAGCAGGTTAATCAGCACGCTGCCTAGTCGGTGTCGCTGACGGGACGCGACGTTCCTTTTTACAGAGCATAAACAAACCGATCGGTTGGCTGCCGGTCGGTTTTTTTATGGGCGTCTTTCAGCTTCCACTGTTGCGCCTACCCATGCTAACGCGCAGCGCTGGCTTCTCTTTTCGGCAATCGCCTGTCCCCCCGCCTTAACAATCAATAAGATTCATTAATGCGTGCGCCAACTA
>NZ_JANION010000170.1:0-14302 GCF_024610815.1 Mixta sp. | reverse complement strand
TTGTTGCGCGGCGCTGGCGCTGTCGGCTTCACGCTGGCTGGCCGCGCGGATACGGCGCCCGCATCGATGCGGAAGGTGGCGACCGTCTGGTTGAGATGCTGCGCCTGTTCCTGCAACAGGCTGGCGGCAGAAGAGGACTCTTCCACCAGCGAGGCGTTCTGCTGCGTCACCCGATCCAGCTCGGTCACCGCCACGCCAACCTGCCCAATACCCCGGCTCTGCTCGTCGGAAGCGGAAGAGATCTCATCCATGATGTCACGTACCTGTTTTACGCCAACGACAATGGCTTCCATCGACGCTTCCGCCGCCGCCGCCAGTTTGGTGCCCTGTTCAACGCGTGAGGAGGACTCCTCAATCAATCCTTTGATATCTTTCGCCGCGACGGCGCTGCGCTGCGCCAGGTTGCGCACTTCACCCGCCACTACCGCAAAGCCGCGTCCGTTTTCACCGGCGCGAGCCGCTTCCACCGCCGCATTCAGCGCCAGAATATTGGTCTGAAAGGCGATGCTTTCGATGACGCTGGTGATCTCGGCGATTTTCTTCGCGCTCTCTTCCATGCCAAAAATGGTTTTGATCACGCCATCCACAATGTCGCCGCCCTGCTCAGCGGTATCGGCGGCGCTGACCGCCAGCTTCGACGCCTGCAGCGCGTTATCGGCGTTCTGTTTTACCGTGGCGGTGAGCTGCTCCATGCTGGCCGCCGTCTGCTCCAGCGACGCGGCCTGTTCTTCGGTGCGCGCAGAGAGATCGGCGTTGCCGGCGGCGATTTCGCTGACGCCGGTCAGAATAGTGTCGGAACCGCTGCGCACGTTACGGACGGTATTCACCAGCGCCAGCTGCATGCGCGCCAGGCCGTTATGCAGCCGCCCCATTTCGTTACGCGCCTGCGGATTTTCTTTCACCGGATGCGTCAGGTCGCCATGTTCGATGGCGTCGATATGGTTCAGCGCCGCCGCCAGCGGACGCAGCAGCACCTGTTGTAGCACGCGCCAGCAGAGCGCAACGCAGAGCAACACCAGCACCATAACCGCCGCCATCAGCATTTTCATCTGGCTGAATGCGTGCTGGCTCTGCGCCGACGCCTGACGGGTGAGCGTGTTTACCGCTTCGCGCCAGCGATCGTAATCCGCCATCATCTCCTTCTGCTTCGGCGCAGCGTTAATGGCGAACATCCCTTCCAGACTGTGGGTGTCGGCGGTGTTCATCAGCTGCTGCAACAGCGTGGAGAACGCCTTATAGCTGGCGTCCAGCCGCAGGGTCAGCGCCGGGTCAAGCCCATGAAGCGGCGCGCCGGATTGATAAATCTGATACCAGCGCTCCGCCTCCTGCAGCTGCTGGCGGCCATGGGCGATCATGCCCGGCAGCTTCGCGCTGTTCGGGCCTTCCTGCTGGAGCCAGATCACGATGCGGTTAGCGTCGGCCCGCACGTCGTTCAGCGCATACCAGGCGTTGGTCAGCGCGGTGACTTTGTCATTGGCCGCCGAGGCGGTGGAAAAATTATCTTTGTCATTGCTGAGTGAATGAAGAAACAATCCACCTGAGGCGAGCTGTAACAAGCCAAATAGTGCGATGCAGCCAATCAGAAAGGTGGACGTTTTAATGCGGCTAAAAAAGGACATAGCTCCCTCAAAAAAAGTGATAAGCATCACATTTATCGGCAGCTTTACCGGTAACATTAGTTTATCTGCTTATTAAATATCCAGGCAAATTAACGATAATCAATGGATTGCACTTCTTTACCTGAATAATCCTACCGTTAACGCGCAAAATCAGTTAAAAAACGCTAAGCGTTCTCTTTGTCGTCGCGCTGAGCGCGGCATGCAGGATAAGGCGCAGAGTTAACCCGTCATCAGGCTGGATTGTCAGACAGGGATAGACGTATGATGATGCCGGTCAAACGGGCTGCGCGCCCTGCCGCCGCCGCCGCGAGACGCAACCGCCTCTCGCAGCGACAAAGATTGACAATGAATCTTTGCGTAAGGCCGAAAACGATCTATGCCGTAACAAGACCTTGTTGACTTGTTAGGTTTTACTTATTGATTCAATAATGGATACGCATTAGATCTTAATCACAAATTTCGGTAACTTTCACGCTAACCTAATATGGAGGAGTAACTGATGTCTATCATTAACACCAAAATCAAACCGTTCAAAAACAGCGCGTTCAAAAACGGTGAGTTCATTGAAGTGACTGAGAAAGATGTCGAAGGGAAATGGAGTGTTTTCTTCTTCTACCCGGCTGACTTTACTTTCGTTTGCCCGACCGAGCTGGGCGACGTTGCTGACCATTACGCAGAATTTCAGAAAATGGGCGTGGACATCTACTCCGTTTCTACCGATACCCACTTTACTCACAAAGCGTGGCACAGCAGCTCTGAAACCATCGCTAAAATCCAGTACGCAATGATCGGCGACCCGACTGGCGCACTGACCCGTAACTTCGACATCATGCGCGAAGATCAGGGTCTGGCTGACCGTGGTACCTTCATCGTTGACCCGGAAGGCATCATCCAGGCTGTTGAAATCACCGCTGAAGGCATTGGCCGCGACGCATCTGACCTGCTGCGCAAAGTGAAAGCGGCTCAGTACGTTGCAAGCCATCCGGGTGAAGTTTGCCCGGCGAAATGGAAAGAAGGCGAAGCGACGCTGGCTCCTTCTCTCGACCTGGTTGGCAAAATCTAAGTTAACCGAAAGCTGTTCGATCTTTTCATCGGGTGCTGCGGCACCCGATTTTTTGCCTGGAGACCCTCATGCTCGACACCACGATGAAAAACCAACTCAAGGCCTATCTTGAGAAATTAACGAAGCCTGTTGAGTTAATCGCCACCCTGGACGACGGCGCTAAATCCGCTGAAATCAGAGAACTGCTGGGCGAAATCGCCGAACTCTCTGACAAGGTGTCGTTCCGCGAAGACAACGCGCTGCCGGTGCGTAAACCGTCATTTCTGATCACCAACCCAGGCAACACGACCGGCCCGCGTTTCGCCGGTTCGCCGCTGGGTCACGAATTTACCTCGCTGGTGCTGGCGCTGTTGCAGACCGGCGGTCATCCGTCTAAAGAGACGCAGGCGCTACTGGAGCAGATCCGCCAGCTGGACGACGACCTGCATTTCGAAACTTACTACTCGCTCTCCTGCCATAACTGCCCGGACGTGGTGCAGGCGCTGAACCTGATGGCGATCCTGAACCCGCGCATCAGCCACACGGCGATCGACGGCGGCGTCTTCCAGAGCGAAATCCAGGACCGCAACGTCATGGGCGTGCCGGCGGTATTCCTGAACGGCAAAGAGTTCGGCCAGGGGCGCATGAGCCTGGCGGAAATCGTCAGCAAAGTTGACGTCAATGCCGACAAACGCGCCGCGGATGAGCTGAACAAGCGCGACGCCTACGACGTGCTGATCGTCGGCAGCGGCCCTGCGGGCGCGGCGGCAGCAATCTACTCCGCGCGTAAAGGCATCCGCACCGCCCTGCTGGGCGAGCGCTTCGGCGGTCAGGTGCTGGATACCGTCGATATCGAAAACTATATCTCCGTGCCGAAAACCGAAGGCGCGAAGCTGGCCGGCGCGCTGAAAGCGCACGTCAGCGAATACGCTATCGACGTCATCGACAGCCAGAGCGCCAGCAAACTGGTGCCGGCGAAAGTAGAAGGCGGCCTGCACGCTATCGAAACCGCCTCCGGCGCGGTGCTGAAATCTCGCAGCATCATCGTGGCGACCGGCGCGCGCTGGCGCAACATGAACGTACCGGGCGAAGAACAGTATCGCACCCGCGGCGTGACCTACTGCCCGCACTGCGACGGCCCGCTTTATAAAGGCAAACGCGTGGCGGTGATCGGCGGCGGCAACTCCGGTGTGGAAGCCGCGATCGACCTGGCCGGCATCGTTGAGCATGTCACCCTGCTGGAGTTCGCGCCGACCATGAAAGCGGACGCGGTGCTCCAGGAAAAAGCGCGCAGTCTGGAAAACGTGGATATCATCCTCAACGCGCAGACGCTGGAAGTGAAAGGCGACGGCAGCAAAGTTACCAGCCTGGAATATAAAGATCGCGTTAACGAGACGGTGCATCAGATCGACGTGGCGGGCATTTTCGTGCAGATTGGCCTGCTGCCGAACACCACCTGGCTGGACGGCGCGATTGAGCGCAACCAGATGGGCGAAATCCTGATCGACGCCAAGTGCGAAACCAACGTCAAAGGCGTGTTCGCCGCCGGCGACTGCACCACGGTGCCGTACAAGCAGATCATCATCGCCAGCGGCGAAGGCGCGAAAGCCTCGCTCAGCGCGTTTGACTATCTGATCCGTACGCAGCCGGTAGGCTAAGACATTACCACGTAAAAGCGGCGCCCCTGGGCGCCGCTTTTTTTTGCCTGCGTTTAGCGCCGCTACCGCTGGTCGAGAAAGCGCTGCGGATGGTCGGCGGCGATGGCGCGCATGCCGTCATAGCGGCCAAACAGCCGGTAGCGGTTGCGGGCGATAAGATCGTAACAGCGGTTGCTGAGCGCCGAAGGCAGAAAGCGCAGCGCCGCCAGCAGGCGCCACGGCCAGGGCAATCCGCCCATCACGCGAAAAATGGCGTCGGCGCGCAGGTAAACCTGACCGTGGGCAATCAGCACGATGGTGCTGATCTTATCCTCCGGCAGTCCCGCCCAGCGCAGCAGCGTCTTGCCCTGCTCGCTCTGCACCGCCGCCAGCCTCACGGTGCGATAGCGGTCATAGCGCAGCAGAAAGTTGACCCAGCCGTTGCAGAGCTTGCAGGTGCCGTCATACAGCACGACCTGCTCCTCCGGCCGGATCAGCGGCGGCGTGTCGCTGTTAGTCATTGCGGATGCCGGTATCTTCATCGCTCACCGGCACCGGATCTTCCTCTTCGGTGCCGCTGCCCAGTTCGTGCAGGCTAATCTGTCGGACCGGGGCCTGCCCGATTTGGTCGCGCCAGCGATCGCTGTGGTCCGGCAGGCTGGTGAACTGGCCGTCGAGAAACAGGAAATCGAGCTGGTCGCCCAGCGCCTGCAACATCTCTTCCGGCGACGAGAAGTTTTCGCCATGCAGATCGCTGCCGTCAATCTGATACCCGATCAGCCCATCGTGCACCTCAGCCTGACCCAGCTCGATGATATGGCCGTCAATGTTCTGCGCCAGTATGGTGCCGTCGCAATAGAAAAGGTTATAGGGCATTAAATCCTGGTTACGGTTATCGGGCATAACTCCTCCTGTTTGGCTTTCAGGTGGATAAGTATAGCCGGGCTACGCCAGCCCGTTTTCTTCGCGCTGCGCCAGCTGCGTCATCATGGCGATAAACGCCTCTTCCGACACGCCGTAGAGCGAATGCTTCATGCCGAGGCGAAATTCCTCATGCAGTAGCTGATAGAGCGCGCGCAGATCGTCGAGACTGCGACGCTCCGGCTGCGCGCCGTAGCGACTGAAGCGGCGGTTCTCCAGCGCCAGCTGCCCGCCGTCCGGCAGATAACGCGCCGCCAGCAGATGGTGGCGGAAGTGAGAATGAGGCCAGGTTGAGACGAAATGGTTCGCCATCAGGTAATCAGAAGGAAACTGCGTCACCAGGTCAAAGCGGTAGAGCGGCTGCCATTCGCCGCCGCGTCGCTGGCAGAGCAACCACTCCTCGCCCAGCGATTGCAATTGATACTCGCCATGCGGCGTCTGCTGCGCGCGGTCGGCCAGCAGGCGTATCGGCGCGCTCAGCGTCGGACCGCCGAAGCCCGCGTCGGCGATCCAGAATTCTTCATCCAGCTGCACCAGCAACAGCATATGGGTGCGCGGCGGCACCGAGGGCGGCTGCGCGATGACCACGCGCGCCGCCAGACCACGGGCGTCGAAGCCCATCGCCAGTAACGCCTGTAACAGCAGCGAGTTATGCTCATAGCAATAGCCGCCGCGCCGGGCGACGACCAGCTTTTCCTGGATCGCTTCGGTTTCGATATGAATCGGGCGATCAAGCAGCACATCGAGATTTTCAAACGGAATCGTGCAGACGTGCGCATGGTGGATCTGCTGAAGCGCAACAAGCGAGGGACGGGTCGCGCCGCTGTAACCGATGCGCGCCAGATAAGCATGAAGATCAAACGACATAATTTCATCCTGGTGAAAATGATGCTTTTCTTATAGCTGATATCTGGCGCGCCGGTTGTTCTGCAATGCGCTGGGGCATCCATTCATTTTATTTGACCAAACGCACGCTGTTTTTCAATAACTGCCGCGCGCGCCAGCAGTTAATCACCAGTTCGTCATCATCGGCGCTGTCAGCCAGCCCCGATAATCGGCTGCAAAGCGCATCATAGCTTAATGGCCTTCTCTCCCGCGCCAGCGCAACGACTGCCTTGCCGACCAGCGCTAAAAACTCTTCATCCTGTTCGACTTCATCGGATAACAATGCCAATTTTTTCGCCCTCCTGTAAAAAAACATCCTTTAAATATGTACGCTCAAAAAATTTGGGGATTGCTGTAATCGATTTCTGAGACTTATCTCACGTCAGCCGACGGAACGGCAGCGCGGCGGCTGGGCAAAGCGGACGGGAAAAACTATACCTGGAAGACGAGCTAACCCCCCGTTTTCCAACTGAAATGAGGTAACGATGAAACTGACCCGCTGCGCCGCACTGTTAATGATGCTGAGTTGTCCTACGCTGGCGGCTGAAAGCCCGCCTTCCGTCGACGCATTGCCGCTGTCGCCGCCGCAGACGATGCCGGTTAGCGCCTGGCAAACGCGGGTAAATGAGGACCGCAGCATCACCTGGCGGCTTTACGCCCCGCAGGCCCGCAAAGTTTCCGTCGTCACCGGCGCCACGCCGGAGAGCTATGTTTCTCATTCGATGGAAAAAGCGGGCAACGGCATCTGGTCATGGCGCAGCGCGCCGCTGGCGCCCGACCTCTATGAATATTTTTACAACGTCGACGGCCTGCGCATTGCCGATCCCTCCAGCGCGACCCCCAAACCGCAGCGCCAGGTGAACACCAGCCTGATTCTGGTGCCGGGCTCGCTGCTGGACGTGCGTCAGGTGCCGCATGGCGAGCTGCACGCCCTGTCCTACCATTCGCGCGCGCTTAACCGCGAGCGGCAGCTTTACGTCTGGACGCCGCCGGGCATGGAAAACAGCAAGGCGCCGCTGCCGGTAGTCTATTTCTGGCACGGCTTTGGCGACAGCGGGCTTTCCGCCGTAACCCAGGGACGCATTCCGCAAATCATGGATAACTTGTTGGCGGAGAAAAAGATCGTGCCGATGCTGGTGGTGATGCCCGATACCGAAACCGATGCGGCGGGCCTGGTGCCAGAAGATTTTATTCCGGCGCAACGGCGCAAGGATTTCTATCCGCGCAACGCCGATGCAGCGGATCGCGAACTGATGCAGGATATTATTCCGCTGATTTTACAGCGCTACCACGTGCGTGAGGATGCGGAAGGCCGCGCGCTGGCGGGCCTGTCGCAGGGCGGCTATCAGGCGCTGGTCAGCGGCATGAACCATCTGCAACAGTTCGGCTGGCTGGCGAGCTTCAGCGGCGTCACTACCGAAACGGTGCCGAATCAGGCGGTCAGCGCGCAGCTGGCGCAGCCGCAGGCGGTAAACCGCCAGCTAAAGAATTTCACCCTCGCGGTGGGAGAACGGGATAAAGTGACCGGCGCCGATATCGCCGGACTGAAACGGCAGCTGGAACAACAGGGCATCCATTTCGACTACGATCCTTATCCGCAGCTGGGCCATGAAATGGCGGTTTGGCGTCCGGCGTGGATTAAGTTTGTGCAGAAGCTGTTCCGTTAACCGACGCCGGCAGACGTTTTATCAGGGTCAGGCAGTTTTCGCCTGCCGTCTGCCGGTAGCTGACATTGTCGACGCAGTCATAGATCAGGCGCAGGCCGCGTCCGCTCTCTGAGAGCAGCGTCAGCGCCGCCTCGGCGTCGCTCTGCTCTTCCGTCAGCGTTTCCGGCGCGGTGGCGGCGGTGAGCAGCGCGGCGGAGATCGGCTTACCGCTGTCGCGCAGCGTAGCAATCGCCCGTTCCCTTGTCGGTTTAAGTGACGTTGGCACTTTACGAGTGCGTCTTTCGATAGTTGTGATGAAGATTATCAGTCGCCGTGTTACACAACGCGGCAAAAGCCCGTTTTTCCTGAGTGTTTAAGTGACAGCGTCACTATAAGATCTGATCGTATTGCTGTTGCCAACGGCCCAGGCTGGGCTGCTTTCATCGTGACGCCGATAACGAGCGTCGGCGGTCAGGACCGCCTTCAGGCAGAAAATCAGATGACTCTGCGCCCAGCCGCGACGCCGTAAGCATATATATCAACTATGCTTAAGCGACGAAGTCAGCAAGCAATAGTGTAAAAAGGAGCGGTAATGAACAAGCGACTGGCGGTACTCCTGTTAATGGCAAGCTGCGGCGTGGCGCAGGCAGCCCCGGAGGTAAGCAACGAAGCGGAATCCTATATCGTGGGGCTGTGCGCCATGACCAGCGAGCAGAAAGCGACGGATCAATCGCAGGATCAATATGTACAGAAGCTGAAGGATATGGCGAAGCGTGGCAACTCCCCGTATGCCATGGATAAGCCGGAGTTTAATGAGGATGAAGCGGAAAAAGTCGCCGCCGCCTATATGAAACTGCCTGAGGCGGTAAAAGAGAAAAATCGCCACGATGCGGACGCCTGCAAAAAAGCGACGATGGCGCAGTACCAAAAAGCGGAGTAAGGATAACGGACCACGAAAAGCGGGCTGTGGCCCGTTTTTTATGGGCGAAGCTGAGTCCGCGTCAACGGCAAACAGCCTGTTCGGCGTCAACGGCAAACAGGCGGCGCAGCGCGCGCCGCCGAAGAATGGCTGTTCTCTGGCGCTACTCTTTGCCGGTCAGGAAACGGTAGATCACCGAAAGGTCCTGCTCGCCGTAACCCGCCTCAACCGCCTGCTGCCACAGCTGCGCAATATGCTGCATGCCCGGCATTGATTGATCTTCGGCGGCGTCCAGCGCCAGCTGCGCGTCCTTCAGCGCCCAGGTCAGCTGCATCTGCGGCGTAAAGTCGCCCTCTTTGATGGTGTCGAGCTTCACTTTGGCATAGGGCGCCGCCAGCGGCCCGCCTTCGAGCACCGACCAGAGATCATCGGTAGAGAAGCCAAACTGCCGCGCCAGGCTGGCGCTTTCCGCCAGGCCCTGCATCATGGCGATCAGCCAGGCGTTGACCACCAGTTTCATGCGCGATCCGGCACCCGCCTCGCCCAACCAGCGCGCGCCCTTGCTGATAGCGGCGAAAACCGGCTCCAGCTTCTCCGCCCGCTGCCGGTCACCGCTGGCCAGCACCAGAATTTGCGCGTTTTCCGCCGGCGCTTTGGTGCCCGATACCGGCGCATCGATATAGACCACGTCCGGGCGCTGCTGCGCCAGATAAGCGATCAGCCGATCGGTCGCCTCTACGCCGATGGTGCCCATCTGACAGAACACCGCGTTCTGCCGCAGCGACGACGCAATTTGTTGCAACACGCTTTCGGTCGTCGGGCCGTCAGAGAGCATCGCCAGCACCACGTCCGCGTCGGCGACCGCCTGCTGCGGTGCATCGTGCAGCGTCATGCCGTTCGCCGCCAGATCTTCGCCGCGCGCGCGGGTGCGGTTCCAGCCCGCCACCGGGAAATCTTTTTTTACCAGATTTGCGGCGAAGGCGTGTCCCATCGCACCGAGTCCCAGAACTGCTACAGAGGGATGCTGATTCATCTCGAAATCCTTCTTCATATTAAAAGGTCAGTTAATCCTGGCGCATTTTGTCACAGCGTAAATCCCCGTCGCCCCGATTGCTATCAATTCAGGCAAAAGCAATGACATATCGCCTGGCCCTGAGCGCCGACGCGCACGCCTGGCACAGCTTATGCGGTGCTAAATCAACTTTATGTGATGATGTTTTGCAAAATATGACAGACGTGCCAGGCTTACGCGCAGATGTTACGGATGGTTCATTATTATTTCCGCAGGACGCTATTGATGAAAATGATCCCTGTTGCTCAGCGGCCGGTTCGCCTTCGCACTGCGCCGGCCCTGCTTGTGTTGTGCTGCGCCAGCGCCTGGTCCGCCAGCGATGAGTCGACTATGGTCGTCAGCGCCGCGCCCGGCGGCCTCTCCGAACTGGATACGCCCGCCGCCGTCAGCGTAGCGTATGGCGACGATATTCGTCAGGCTGCGCCGCGCGTTAATCTGTCGGAAAATCTCTCCGGCCTGCCCGGTTTGCAGATCCAGAATCGGCAAAACTACGCGCAGGATTTACAGATCTCCATTCGCGGCTTCGGCTCGCGCTCTACCTACGGCGTGCGCGGCATGCGCATCTGGCTCGATGGCATTCCGGCCACCATGCCGGACGGCCAGGGGCAGACGTCCAATATCGATCTGAACTCTGTCGATCGGGTGGAAGTGCTGCGTGGGCCGTTTTCCGCGCTCTACGGCAACGCCTCCGGCGGCGTGATCAATATCGAGACCCAGAAAGGCGCACAGCCCGCCAGCGTCGAGGCAAGCAGCTATTACGGCAGTTTCGGCAGCTGGCGCTATGGGCTAAAGGCGCAGGGCGCCACCGGCGACGGCGATCAGGCGGGCGACGTCGACTATACGGTTTCCGCCACCCGCTTCAGTACACATGGCTATCGCGACCGCAGCAGCGCGCACAAAAACCTCGGTAACGCGCGGCTCGGCGTACGTATCGATGATGTCAGCACCCTGACGCTGCTGTTTAATAGCGTCGATATTAAAGCGCAGGACCCCGGCGGCTTAACCCGCGCTGAATGGCGAGATAATCCGCGCCAGTCGCCGCGTGCGGATCAATATGATACGCGTAAAACCGTGAAGCAAACGCAGGCGGGCCTGCGCTACCAGCGCCAGATGAGTGAAAACGACGACCTCAGTCTGATGGCCTGGGCAGGCGAACGTGAAACCACGCAGTATCAGTCGATTCCCCGCGCGCCGCAGCTCAGGCCGAGCCACGCCGGTGGCGTGATTGAACTGACGCGTCACTATCAGGGCGTCGACGCGCGCTGGACGCATCGCGGCGCGCTGGGATCGCTGCCGGTGACGCTGACTGGCGGCCTCGATTATGAAACCATGAGCGAACGTCGCAAAGGCTATGAAAACTTCGTGCTGAACAACGGCGCGCCGCAGTTTGGTGAAAAAGGCAACCTGCGCCGTAACGAGCGCAACCTGATGTGGAACCTCGATCCCTACCTGCAAACCTCGTGGCAGCTGACCTCCGCCCTGACGCTGGATGCGGGCGTGCGTTTCAGCACGGTGAATTTTGACGACAATGACTTTTATGTCCGCCCCGGCAACGGCGACGACAGCGGCGAAGCGCGCTATCACCGCTGGTTGCCCGCAGCCTCGCTGAAATATGCGCTGACCGATAGCTGGAATATCTACGCCTCCGCCGGACGCGGCTTTGAAACGCCGACCATCAACGAGCTTTCTTATCGCGCGGACGATCAGGGCGGGCTGAATAACCGGCTCCAGCCTTCGACCAGTGATACGCTGGAGATCGGCAGTAAAACCCGCATCGGCAACGGCCTGCTCAGCGCCGCGCTGTTCCAGACCGACACCAAAAATGAAATCGTGGTCGACAGCTCAAGCGGCGGGCGCAGCAGCTATAAAAACGCCGGACAGACACGCCGCCGCGGGCTGGAGCTGGCGCTCGATCAACAGTTTGCTGACGACTGGCGGCTGCGTATGGCCTGGACGCTGCTCAACGCGACCTACCGCGACAGCGTCTGCGGCGATCCGACATGCAGTTCTGAAAAACAGGTGCCGCGCGGCAACCGGCTGCCGGGCATCGCGCGCAATATGGCGTCGGCGGCGCTGGAGTATGCGCCGGAAACGGGCTGGTACGGCGGCGCGGAGCTGCGCTATATGAGTCAGATCCAGACCAACGACCGTAACAGCGAGCAGGCGCCCGCCTATGCCGTCACCGCGCTGAACGGCGGCTATAAGTTCCGTTCCGGCGGCTGGGTGCTGGATCTCTTTGGCCGCGTCGATAACCTGTTCGACCGCAGCTATGTCGGCTCGGTGATCGTTAATGAAGGCAATGGTCGCTACTTTGAACCGGCGCCGGGCCGCAACTACGGCGTGGGCGCTTCGCTGAGCTGGGAATTTCAGTAACGCATCGTCCGGCCGGACAATCCGGCCTGACGGTTTCACCGTTTTGTCCGGCTTTTACGGACGTGGATAGTGGATCAGATCGTGGATCAGCGTCCGCCCGTCACTGCGATTGCGGTAGGCGTGCGGCGCATCGGCGTTGAAACGCAACACCTCGCCCTGCCGCAGCAGATGCCAAACGCCTGCGATCTGCACCTCCAGCTCGCCGTCGATCACCACCACATGCTCGATCACGCCCGACGCGTGAGGCGCGGACTCGCTGAACGCGCCTGCGGCGAACTCAATCGCCAGCAGATCGAACCCCAGTTCTGCATCGAAATCGACCAGCGGCGTCACTTTCATCTGTGCGTTCTGCTGCTGAAACGGCGGCCGCTGCGCTGCGCCGCTGTTGACGTCTGCGGGCGTGATAAAGCGTGAGAACGGCACCGCGAAGCCGGTGGCGATTTTCCATAAGGTCGCCACCGTCGGGCTTGATTCGCCGCGTTCGATCTGTCCCAGCATCGCCTTGCTGACGCCGCTTCGCTTCGCCGCCTGCGTCAGACTCCAGCGCCGCTCGGCGCGCAGCGCCTTCAGCGTCTGCGCCAGGTGTTGCGCTAAAGCTTCCATCTTCTCTCCCGTGGCCTGCTTGTGCGTTATAACGCACAGTGGTATGTTGAGCGCTATAACGCACAGGGAGCAAGCATACTATGGCATTGGCGCAGCGTGAACAGCCGTTTAGCTTTACCCTTATCATCGCCGGTTTTGTGGCGACGCTGGTCGGCTATGCCAGCTCGGCGGCGATCGTTTTTCAGGCCGCTGAAGCCGCAGGCGCGACGCCGCAGCAGATCGGCGGCTGGCTGACCGCGCTGGGCCTGGCGATGGGCATCAGCTCGCTTGGCCTGTCGATATGGTATCGTCAGCCGATTCTGACCGCCTGGTCGACGCCCGGCGCCGCGATGCTGGCGACCAGCCTGCACGGCGTCACGCTGTCGCAGACCATCGGCATCTTTCTGTTTACCAACGCGCTGATTGTGCTGTGCGGCGTCACCGGCCTGTTCGCCCGCCTGATGAAACTGGTGCCGCAGGCGATTACCGCCGCAATGCTGGCGGGCATCCTGCTGCGCTTCGGCCTGGAGGCGTTCGCCGCTTTGCAGGTCGATCTGGCGCTGTGCGGCACGATGTGCGTAAGCTGGCTACTGGCGCGCTGCCTGCTGCCGCGCTACGCCATTATTATTACGCTGCTGGCGGGCCTGATGTTGGCGCTGGCGCGCGGCGATCTACATATCGCCCAGCCGCTGATGACGCTGCGCTGGCCGGAGGCCGTGATGCCGGGCTTTTCGCTGGCTTCGCTGTTGGGCGTCGGGCTGCCCTATTTTCTGGTGACCATGGCGTCGCAAAACGCGCCTGGCATTGCGACATTACAGGCGCACGGCTATCAGCCGCCCGTCTCGTCGTTAATCAGCTGGACGGGCCTTATCGCCCTGCTGCTGTCGCCGTTCGGCGGCTTTTCCGTCTGCATCGCCGCCATTACCGCCGCTATTTGCATGAGCGACGAGGCGCATCCCGATAAAAAGCGGCGCTGGATCGCCTCGGCCATTGCCGGTCTGTTTTATCTGTTGGCCGGGCTTTCAGGCGGTGCGGTCGCGCTGCTGCTCACCGCGCTGCCGCCGACGCTGATTCATACGCTGGCGGGACTGGCGCTGCTGGGCACGCTGACCGGCAGCATTCAGCGCGCGCTTGAGCAGGAAAATAGCCGCGATGCGGCGATGATAACTTTTTTAATCACCGCTTCCGGCATTACGCTGGCCGGTATTGGCGCCGCCTTTTGGGGATTATTTGCGGGCGCGGTCGCCTGGCGCCTGTTAAGCCAGCGGCGGCGGGATTAGGCGCCAGCTTTGCTCTCCCGATTATTTTACTTTGCTCGCTATTTGATGTGCGCTTATTACATTGTCGCGAAAAATGGTATCACCTGCGCCACTCATCAGACCTCATTCCAGCGCTCCTGAAAAGCGCCCCGGTTCCAGGCGGCAGGATTAATTATCCGGCTTCGCTAATAAGAACAAGAAGTTAATTACGAAGGTTTCAGGCAGGCGAAAAATAGGGTTGTACAAGACCGCAGTCTCTTGTCCAGGTATAGCGTTTTCACTTGCTCAGATATGCGATCGTTTATTGGTGGCGCTTTTTTATACTGACTGAAAGATGTCTATTTTAC
>NZ_JANION010000167.1:0-8168 GCF_024610815.1 Mixta sp. | reverse complement strand
AGACATATCTCGTATTCTACAGCGGAGCTTATGCTTTTCGTCAACTCGTCCCGTCAGCATGACAGACTACCGCTAAAATTATTTCTATGCTAAAAGTATCGGGAATTGTCTCAATATTTTGATGAATGACAGGGAAAAAATAATTACGTGACAGAGAGTGAAAAAAAGTTAAATATTAATAGCCATCGCACAGGCCAGGCGTATCAGCATGCTCATGGATAGGGCAATGAGGCGCCAGGTAAGAGAACGGCATAACGGAAACTATTAATTGAATAGCGGGCATGGCTTTTTAGCCGCCGCGAAAACGATGAATTAAACGATTAAATTAAACACCTGCGCATTGGTAATTATTCAAGGAGTGAAAAATGACGAAAACGATCGCCAGCCCATTACGGGTTGCGCTACTGGACGATCATCCTATGATCCGCACCGCCTTTGAAATTTGCGTTGGCGCGGAGCCGGATATCATATTGGTCGGTACGTTCGGCGCCAGTCAGCTGCTTTTTAACGAGCTGCCTGATTTGCAGCTTGACGTGCTGGTCCTTGATTTCTTATTAGGCGAGCGGGAGCTGGACGGGCTGGCGTTGATCAAGCAGCTGCGTAATCATTATCCGCGTCTGAATATCCTTATCTCTTCCGCCATGGAAAGCCCCGCCGTAGTAAAAATGGTGTTGAACGCGGGCGTAAAAGGCTTTATCGGCAAAAGCCAGGATATGAGTGAAATGATTCAGGCGATCCGTCAGGTAGGAATGGGGCGCAACTGGCTGTCGCGCGATATGGCCTATGAAGTTGAAGGCCTTTACGTTATTGATGAGGAGGCGCGCAGCCGGCCCACCGACGCCGCACAGAAAGGATCGCTGTATGAGAAGGTGAAGCTGCTTAGCCCACGCGAAGTAGAGGTGATTCGCTGCTTTTTGAACGGTATGAGCGTTTCGCAAATCGCCGTTAAGTTCAAGCGCAGCCGCAAAACCGTCAGCGGACAAAAACAGTCAGCGTTAAGAAAGCTGGGCCTGCGTTCCGATAATGAGCTTTTTAAATACAGCAACGATCTCCTCTCGCGTTCCTGATCGCAGCGCGAGCGACGGCCCGGTCCTGGTCGAAGCTCGTAGCACGATGGCGATCGCGCTACGCCTTCCGCCGAATCCAGGAATAGCGCAGGGCGTAGTCGTCGGAAAAATGGGTATTACGTCGATAGCTTGATTGCGCTTCCGCGCAGCAATAGGTACAGACCGGCAGAATATCGATTTGCGCCGCCGGAATACCCCTGTCCAGCAGCATCTGGCGGCCCAGCGCCGGCAAATCGAACCAGACGCCCTGATGCGCAGCGCGCGCCTGCGGCCTGACCGCCTGCTTGTTGAGCGGTTGCAGCGTAAACCAGCGCGGCGCCGTCGCCAGCGGATTAACAAGAATCGTATTCAGCATCTCTTCTCCCAGCTCGTAGCAGCAGGGCGCAATCGCCGGACCAATTGCCGCAAACAAGCTGTCAGGCGTTGCGCCAGCCTCGATCAGCCTGTCGATCGCCTGTGGCAATACGCCCGCCAGCGCGCCTTTTAGCCCTGCATGCACCGCCGCCACGTTCCGCTGGCGGGTATCGGCGATCAGCACCGGCAGGCAGTCCGCCGTATAGACGGCGACCGGGCGCGGGCCGGTGGCGATGACGGCATCCGCCTCGCGCTGTTTACGCGGGAACGCCTCTTCCGCCATCACCACCGTCGCGGTATGACGCTGATGACCGCAGGCAATCTCTTCCGGCGGCGCCATGCCCGCCGGTAAAAAAGCGTGATCCAGCCAATCGAGAGAGGCCAGCAGCGCGGAAGTTCTTACTGGAGAAGCGTCAGACATGATTAATCCTTGCTGATGAGTCGTTGATTGCATCGTAGCCGCCGAACGCGCGTTAATACGTCAGAATGTAGGCAGCCGATCGCTTGCTGAATATAGCGTCCGCGCCCTGAACAGGGAAGGGCGCGCATACGTTCGCTGCCGCCCGGCGCTTTTAAAAGGCTTTTTACCCCGCCGTTACGTAAATAAACGCAAATAGTTTAACTTCACAGATGGCAGAACAAGGAAAGCGAAAAAGAGTTCAAAATGGTAAATAACCAATATCGATATTAATTACCTGCGTGATGATTTAATCCGTACATAGCGCCAGTACCGGACTTTCCTGTACTTATATTGTTTTTTCTTATGACTTAATAGCTGCTAAATCGCCTTTTAAATTGAGACGGATGCCTCTTAAAGAGACCGGTGTCTATATTATTTAACCTTTTTATTCCTAAGGTTAAATAGTGTATTTTATTTCTGTATTTATTTTATTTTTATTTAACTATTTGATTTATAATAATAAATTTACCAATATGATTCTTGGCTCTTTTCAATGGAAAATGTCTTATTTACCTTATTTATACATTGCATTTAAATAAGATTACACTTTGCAATTTTGTTTCTGCATTGTTTTTTCAATGTTCGTTTATTATTATCCGCAGTGGTACTGCTTATTTTATCGGCGCATATTCCATGCTTTCCGGTATTCCCTGATGATTTTTCACTGTCGCCCAGGCCTGCCTGTATTTATCAGAATGGAGACGACGATTTTGACGACCCTGAAACCACTGTTAGCGAAAAACCGTAGTTGGGCATTACAAAAAACGCAGCGTAATCCGCGCTATTTCGAGCGCTATTTACATCAGCAAAAGCCCCATTCGTTATGGATCGGCTGTTCTGACAGCCGCGTTCCGGCGGAAGTGCTGACCGGGGCCGATCCGGGCGAGCTGTTCGTGCACCGTAATATCGCCAATATGGTGCTGACCGATGACGATAACTTTATGAGCGTGTTGCAGTATGCGCTGGAATACCTTGAGGTAAAGCGCGTCGTTCTGTGCGGCCACTACGGCTGCGGCGGCATTCAGGCCGCCGTCGCGCTGCCGGAAAGCCCGCTGGCGCAGGAAAATTCTCCGCTCTCGCGCCGTATTGCGGCGCTGCGCGTGGCGCTGGTCGAAGGCCTGAAGGCGTTTCATGCGGCGGGCGAAGCGGACGCGTCGCGGCACAATCAGCTGGTGGAAGCGAACGTGCTGGCGCAGTTCGCGCATCTGGCCGCCAGCGAGCCGGTGCGGCGTGCCTGGCGCAACGGCGTTGAACTGGATCTGTTCGGCTGCGTTTATGACCTGCAGTCGGGACATTTGAAAGAGTTAATTCAGCAATCAGCAGAGGAAACATCGTCATGAATATGAAGACGCTTCGGCAGGATCTTCCCGCCGGCCTTGTGGTGTTTCTGGTGGCGCTGCCGCTCTGTCTGGGCATCGCTCAGGCCAGCGGCCTGCCGCCGTTCGTCGGCCTGCTGACCGGTGTGATCGGCGGTCTGGTGGTCACCTCTTTTAGTCCCTCGCGCTTTGCCGTCAGCGGCCCGGCCGCCGGTCTGGTTACCATCGTGGTGGCCTCCATCGAGACGCTGGGATCCTTCTCCGCCTTTCTCTTCGCGCTGGTGCTGGCGGGCATCATTCAGTTCATTCTGGGAATGCTGCGCGCCGGACGTTTTATCGCATTGGTGCCAGGCAGCGTGATTAAGGGGATGCTGGCGGCGATCGGCATTCTACTGATTATGCAGCAGATCCCGGTGGCGCTGGGCGCCAGCGGCGACGGCGAGCTGAGCGGGCTGTTTAGCGGCGATTTCCGCTTCTCAACCTCGTCGATGCTGGTGGCCGGCGCGGGGCTGCTGATCCTGTGGCTCTGGACGACGCCGGTGATTAAAAACATCAAGGCGTTGAGCTGGATCCCAGGGCCGCTGATCGCCGTGCTGATTGGCGGGCTGGCGACGGTATTCGGCGAGCGGCTACAGCCCGATTTCCTCGCCAGCCTGCCGCGTATTACGCTGCCTGAATTCGGCAGCCTGAGCGCGCTGGCCGCCGAGCTGGAAGGGCCGGACTGGCAGGCGTGGCGCAATCCTTCTGTTTATGTGGTGGCGATAACGCTGGCGCTGGTGGCCAGTCTGGAAACCCTGCTCAGTCAGGAAGCGCTGAATAAGCTGCGGCCGCAGAACCCGCATCCCTCTCCGAACAGAGAGATGCTGGCGCAGGGCATCGGAAACACGCTGGCCGGTTTTCTCGGCGCGCTGCCAATCACCGCGGTGATCGTGCGCAGTTCGGTCAACGTCAGCGTCGGCGCGCAGAGTAAGGTGTCGATTCTGCTGCATGGCGTGCTGCTGCTGATCTGCGGGCTGTGGTTCAGCGATCTGCTGAACGTTATTCCGCTGGCGAGCCTGGCGGCGGTGCTGCTCTATACCGGTTATAAGCTGGCGACGCCGCGCCTGTTTATTGACCAAATCCGCATGGGCGCCCAGCAATTCGTGCCTTTTATCACCACCATTATCGGCATCATCGCTTTCGGCATGCTGGCGGGCATTGGACTGGGAATCGCCACGCAGATCCTCTACAGCATTTACAAAAGCCACCGCAACGCTATGCATTTGACCCGCTACGACGACCACTATGTGCTGCGGTTGCAGCAGAACCTGACATTTATGCACAATCCGCGTCTGCAAAATCTGCTGGATGAAATTCCGGAAAACAGCGTGCTGATCGTCGATCATGACAACGTGGATTATCTCGACCCGGATGTCAAAGCGGTGCTGAAAGATTTTGGCGAGAAAGCGCCGAGACGCGGCATCCGTCTGAACCAGTGGCCGGTGGCGGTAAAATAGTCGCTTCCGCTGCAAAAGACCGGTTAAACAGGCGCTCAGCGAGCGCCTGTTTTATCATCTCTTTTCCCTGACCTGAAGAAGATTCACCCTGTTGGCCAGTTATGCTGTGATAAGATGCCGCGCTTCGCCAGCGTTATTTACGGCGTGGTTACCGATAATAATAGCCGCTGAATGAAGCTGCCGGTTGAAGGCCTGACGGCGGCAGAGGCAACGCACCAGGTACGTCCAGCTATGCAACTCGCGCTTCTCAACAAAGAAAAACCGCTTAACACTATTCTGACGCTATTTCTTTTCACTTCCTTCTTCTGCTTTGTTGGCGGCCATTTGCGTCTGCCTGCGGAGCTGTCGCTGTTCTGGCCCATCAACGCGCTGCTGACCAGCATTTTTGTCCGTTTGCCCTGGCTGCACCGGCCACGCTACTACCTGGTCTGCTATGGCGCGATGGTGTTTAACGACGCGCTCTTTTCCGGCTGGGCGCTGCCCGCGTTTACCATTAACGGGGCGAATATTCTGTTTATTCTGGTTGCCGTCTCGATGTTGATTCAGCGCGCCGCTCCGCTTAATGCCTCAGGCAGGATAAAAAACGCGCTGACCATTTTTCCCGCCTGCCTGCTGGCGTCCCTGGCATGCGCCAGCTGGGGGGCGCTGGCGCAGGAGCTGCTGTTTCGCGACGGCTTTCTGACGGCATGGAGCGACTGGCTGAGCGAGCAGTTTTCTACTGGCGTTTTGCTGCTGCCGCTGCTGTTGACGCTGCCGCGCCGCGCCGAACTGCTGGCGGCGCTGCGCCAATGGCGAAAGTGCGCGCCGGCGCTGGCGTTGATCTGCTCCATTTGCGCGGCGGCGCTGATCGGCGGCGGCGGCAGCCTCTCTTTTCCGGTTCCGGCGCTGATCTGGTGCGCCATCAGTTACCCGCTCTGGCTGACCAGCGCATTAACGCTGCTCAACGGCATCACGGAAATTATTCTGGTGGTACATAACGTGATGAATATTCAGGGAGCCGACAGTCTGCTGCCGCCAAGCCATCTGACTTCGGCGCGGTTAGGCGTGGCGACGGTGGCGATCAGCCCGCTGATTGTCGCCGTGAGCATGGACGCCATCAGACAGCTCAATCGTCAGCTTGCGCTGCGCGCCAATCACGATTTTCTCACCGGATTGCTGACGCGTTCTGGTCTGTACGCGCGTTTAGAGCAGATGAAAGAAACCGGCGCGCTGCGCGATCGTCAGATGGGCGTGCTGTTAATCGACATCGACTATTTTAAAGCGATCAATGACAACTACGGGCACGACGCCGGAGACGCGGTGTTGCAGGAGGTAGCGCAACGCATGCAGCAGAGCGTCGGCGATGCAGGGCTGGTTTGTCGTTTCGGCGGTGAGGAGTTTCTGGTGCTGCTGTTCGACCTCACGGACGCGCAGTTCGTGCAGAAGGCGGAGGCGATTCGACGACGCGTGATGCAGCAGAAGATAATGCTGCGCGGCAATGCGGCGGCGGTCACCGTCAGTATCGGCGTAAGCAGCGGCACGCTGGATCACGCCCATATCTGCGACGATTTTAATCGCCTGGTCTCCGCGGCGGATAAACAGCTGTTTGTTTCGAAGCGCAACGGACGTAATCAGACGACGCCGGGCCCGGAAAAGGACAACCTTATCAACGATGCGCTGACCTGGCCGCGCCAGTAAAAGAAAAAACCGCAGCAGCAAATCAGCGCTGCTACGGGGTCAGAATTAAGAGCGAATATAGGTACGGATCACGTCGGCGATCGCTTTATTCGCTTCGCGGCCGTCGCGATGCTCAACTTCGCTGGCCAGGTTTTCCAGATATTTATTCAGCTTGCCGCCCGTCGGCATATTACCAAAGGTAATCAGCATCTGGACAATTTGGCGCAGCGCCAGCAGTTCCAGCGACAGACGTTCAACAACAGGATCTTTCTCAGACATAACCACTCCGGCGGGAACAAAATTTACTGTCTGTTATCATACGCCGCTGCGCATTTTTCAATCGTATAAACAGACGCCATAAGCGCCGGTATTTTGTTCTGCGGCTTCCGGCTTCGGAAAAAGGCAGGTCGCCGGGACGATTTTTGCTATGGTCTTCTTCAGTCCAGTAATACAGGTAAATTCATGCATATCGATTCTTCCCGCCTGCGTTATCAGCCCATCATGGAAGATGACTGGCCTTTTTTCCTGTCGTTGTATCAGGATGAAGCGGTGATGCGTTTCGTCAGCGACGTGCACGACGCCGGGATCATTCGCCGCCATGCTTTTGACGTACGCCTCCCGCGCTGGCAGCCGGGCAGTAAGCACTGGCTCTGTCTGGTGATGCGCGAAAAGACCTCCGGCGATCCGGTCGGCGTTACCGGCTTTGTCGATCGTGAACACGGCATCGCCGAGGTGGGTTTTCTGCTCGCCGCTGCTTTTCAGGGCAAAGGCTACGGCGCCGAATCGCTGCGTGCGGTGTGCCAGCTGGCGTTCGCACTGGATTTCCGCAAGCTCACTGCCTCCGTCACCGTGGGCAACCACGCCTCGAAAGCGGTGCTGGAAAAAGCGGGCTTCCGGCTGGAAGGGGTGCTGCGCGAAAACTATCATCTGCACGGCCGCTGGCAGGATGACTGGGTGTTTGGACTGCTGAGAACAGAATTGACGCTGGACTGAAAGGTTATTTCATTGGCTTTTGAGCGGCGCTTCTGAAAGCGAGATGAAGTCTGTTCCGGCACTGGTGGAGAAACGCAGCCACAGGGAAGGGGGCTGGGTTGAAAATTAATAAAGAAGAGGCGCTCATGAGCGCCCGAAAAGCATTTTACAGACCGGCGCGTCAGGAACGCTTAATGCGTAAAAAACATTTTGCGCTACGTTTCAACCAGCCAACCACGTTGGCTGAATTATCGATTTAATAAGCGCTGCTTCTGTTGCAGAAATTCTTCTTCGGTCAAAATGCCTTTTTCTTTAAGCTGAGCCAGACGTTCAAGTTTTGATATCAAATCATCGAATTCTGGCGCAGTGGGTGCAGTGGGCGCAGGTGCTGCGGTTGGCGCAGCTGGCGTGGCGGCAGTCTGAGGCGGTGGCTCCGGCAAAGGCCGGGAAGGCGCATAATTGTTTCGTGCTTTGTTAAGTAAATTGTTAAAGGGCGTAATAGCGCTTTTGAAAATATTACTGACCGAGTAATTCTGACCGCTGGTTGAGAAGGTGATTTCACCTAATACCAGACCGGCTTTCACGCTCACGCTGACAATATCTTTAAGAGCAAGATCAACTTGCGTTATGCTGCCCCAAAAGCCTTTATCAAGAAAGATAACGCGCTGATCGGTAAGCGTTATCAATGAGGTATTAGCCTCTACCAGGTGATGCTGCCAACTTACTGATTTAGTGTATGATGGTGTTTTTGAGGTGCTCCAGTGGCTTCTGTTTCTATCAGCTGTCCCTCCTGTTCAGCTACTGACGGGGTGGTGCGTAACGGTAAAAGTACTGCCGGACATCAGCG
>NZ_JANION010000166.1:0-16632 GCF_024610815.1 Mixta sp. | reverse complement strand
ATTACGCATCGCCCATTCATCGACGGAAAATATAGTTAATTTGATGCGTTGTTATTGCGTGAGCACTATTTTCCCAGAGGATAATTAACAAGGTAACGGAAAATTCATAACTATACAGAAAAGAAAATTTAATCTTTTTAGCCGCCCATCTTGTTGAAAATCACGTTACCATTGCCATTAAAATAACTCGCATTCGACCCGGTGTAATAATAATGGATGTTTATGCCCGCTATTCTTATTGTTGACGACCATCCTGCTATTTGTTTCGCGCTTAAATCCTCGCTGGAAGCGGAGGACGATCTTAGCGTAACCACGACCACCGATGGCGGAAAAGTCATGTCGCTTATTCGTGAACATCAGCCGGACTTAATTATTCTTGATATTGCCTTATTAAAACTGGATGGCCTTGATTTGCTGGCGCGCATCAAACATTACTGTCCCACCATCCGGGTATTAATCCTGTCCGGGCTGCCAGCGGAAATTTACGCTTCGCGCAGCCGCAAAGCTGGCGCAGACGGTTTTCTTAGCAAGCAGCATTTGTTAACCGCCATCAGCGCGGTGGTGCGGCTATTACTGGATGGCTACAACTGCTTCCCCGGCGGCAGCTTTATTGACGAAAACGCCCACTCGACGACGGAAATTGACAGCACCCAGCTGTTAGCGCGGATGTCCGATCGGGAAATTACCGTGCTGCGTTATCTGGCGGAAGGGAAATCGAATAAAGAAATTGGCGAGCTGCTGCAACTCAGTAATAAAACCATCAGCACTTATAAAGCGCGGCTGCTGGAAAAGAGCGGCGCCGATTCATTGACGGATCTCCTCAACCAATTTAAAAACATCCCATCATGACGCCATTTTTACGTATTGCCCTCCTGCTGTGGTTAATGGTCTTTACCGCAACCGGCGCGCCAGCGATGGAAAAGCCGGTTCATGCGCTACAGCTGCTGGCGCACAGCCAGGCGATATTATCGGATCTGACCTTAAGCAGCACGCAATGGCGCTGGTTACGTAAACATCATCACCTGACTATCGCAACCTGGACGCCGAACGTGCCGCCCTACTTTATGAACGCCGGGCGTCACGATTACACAGGCATAACCGCTGATTATCTTGGCCTGCTGGCGGCCAATTTAAATATTACGCTGGAAATCCAGCAGTATGCCGATCGGGAAGCGGCTTTTCAGGCGGTAGAAAGCGGCGAAGCCGATCTTATCGCCTGGGCTGGCGACGAAGCGCACCATGCCGGTTTCCTGTTAAGCAAGCCCTACACCATGAATACGCCTGCCGAAGTGGTGAACTTTAACGCCCATCCAGTTCCTCAGGAGGCGGTGCGCCTGGCGATCGACCCGGCTTACAGCGGGTCGCAGGCGATTATGCGCCGCTGGCCGCAGACGCAGTTGATACCCTTTATTTCCGCGCGTCATGCGCTGGAGGCGCTCGCCTTTCACCAAATTGATATTTTTATTGGCGACGCAACAGCCACGCAATATTTAATTAATGAATCTAACCTGAGCGATTTAAATATCCGGCGGCTGCGTCATAACGAATCGATGGGTTTTTCCTTCGCCGCCCGTCCTGATAATGAGCAGCTTATTGCGATTATTAATCAGGTGCTGGCGGCAATCCCGGCGAATATCAATGAGGATATTATACGCCGCTGGAACGGCGGCTTTATGCCGATACTGCACGATCGCCATCTTTACTTCACCTCGCTTGAGCAGAAATGGATTGAAGATAATCCCGAAATCCGCGTTTCCGTGCTGCGCGACAGCGCGCCGCTGAGCATTTATGACAGTAAAAAAAATTTGCATGGCGTTACGGCGGATATTTTAAAGGCGATCGGTCTGCGCACCGGCCTCAGGTTTGTTATTCAGCCGTATGACAATATTGAGGAGATGGTCGCCGCCGTTAAGAACGGCCACAGCGATATAGTGGCCAGCCTGAATCTGGATAGCGCCAGCCAGGCTAATCTGTTAACCACCCGCAGCTGGCTGTTCAACTCATGGGTTATGGTGGAACGCCATCCTTCTCTTTCGCTGCCCGCCACGCAGCGGGTGATGATGTTAAAGGGCGACAACGTCGATTTCAGCGCCGAGCCCAGTCTGCAAAAAATGCGTCTCCTCTATGCCGATACGTTGCCGGAAGGGCTGGAGGCGGTCGCAAAAGGCAAGGCAGACGTCATGATCCTGCCGTTGATCAACGCGAATTTTTACGTCTCGCGTTTATATGCTGACAAATTGCGCATTATTAAAAGTCTGGAGAGCGATCCAGCGCGTTTTACGCTGGCGGTTTCCGCCAGTAACTATCCGCTGGCCACGATTCTTGATAAAGCCCTGCTGAATATCGCCCCGGAAGATTTGCAGCTAACGGTGCGAAAATGGCACAGCAACACCAATCTGCCTGCCGGCAGCCAGGAGGCGCTTAAAACAACGCCTAACCAAACCGTTTTCTGGTCTGCGATTGCTGCTGCTGGCGCGCTGCTTGTGCTGCTGATGGTGCTGCTGTGGCGTTACCGACAGCGGCGCCTGCCCATTCAGCAGCACCTGTTGGATGCGATTCCCGTCCCGCTGTTTATGACCGATCTCAACGGCCTTCTTACCTGCGCGAACAGCGCCTTTGCCGAGGCGCTGGATATCGATATTAACGCGCATCGTGGCGACGCGGTGCAGGCATTAATGGCGCGCGGCGGGCTGTATGAGGAAGGCGCCCTGAAAGAAGGCGTAACCCTCTGGCAAACCCTGCTGCAAAACAATGCGCTGGGCTATGGCTACGTCGGCGGCTGGCAGGATATGCGAGAACATCAGCAAATTTTAAAGCAGCTGCGGCAGGCCAAGCATTCCGCAGAGAAAGCCAGCCGGGTAAAAACCACGTTTCTCGCGTCGATCAGCCATGAACTGCGTACGCCGCTCAGCGCGATTATCGGCATCCTTGAACTACTGCTGCGGCGTAAACAGCTTAACGCCAGCGATCGTGACTCATTACATATCGCCTATGACACAGCCGAATCCTTGTTGATGCTGGTCGGCGACATTATCGATGTGGCGCGCATCGAGACGGAAAGGCTGGTATTACGGCCTGAACGCGCGTCGATCCGTCCGCTGCTGGAATCGATCGTGACGATGATGGATGGTCTGGCGCGGCAAAAATCGCTGTGTTTTTCCTGTGAAATCGACGCCGACATCAATGGCGATGTGCTGGTCGATCCGGTGCGGTTTAAGCAAATCCTGATCAATATTCTTGGCAATGCGGTCAAATTCACTACGCAGGGCCGTGTGGTTTTTCAGGCGCTGCTGGAGAAAGAGGAAGCGTCCGCGCTAAATCTCCTGCTGATTGTTCAGGACAGCGGACCGGGCATTGATACCGAGACGCAGGCGCGGCTGTTTAAGCCCTTCGAGCAGGGAGAGCATTCGCACATCCAGCAGGGCAGCGGCCTTGGTCTTTATATCTGTCGCACGCTGATCATCATGATGGCTGGCGAGCTGACGCTGGACAGCCAGCCGGGCATGGGCACCGAGGTGACGGTTCGCCTGCGTCTGCCGCGCATGTCGCCTCAGCCGATGCCGACCATGTCGCCTGCGCCGCAGGCGTCGCCCGCCGCCGCGCGACGCATTCTGGTGGTGGACGATCACGGCGCCAGCCGCCATGTGTTGATCCAGCAGCTGCACTATCTGGGTCATGAGGCGATCGGGGCGGCGAACGGTCAACAGGCGCTCTCTCTGCTGGCCGTACAGCAGCCGGATGTGGTCATTACCGACTGCAACATGCCGGGAATGGATGGCTTTACGCTGGCCCGCGCCATCCGACGTGACTATCCAGAACTTATTATTTGGGGAGCGACGGCCAATAAGCAACAGTCGGTACGCGAAGCTTGCTTAAATGCCGGCATGAACGACTGTTTGTTTAAGCCGATGCCCCTGCAAACGCTGGAAAAATTACTTAGCGCCCTGCCGCCGAACAGCGACGCAGCGTGTCGACCAGCATGGAAATTCCCGCCGGGCCTCAATACGTCGCAGAAACGACGCTATTTTCTTGAGCTGCAGCTGGAGATGTTTGACGAAGCGCTGGCTGATATCCGCGAGGGTCAGCAAACCGGGCGCGATTTATCAGATGTCCTGCATAAGTTACGCGGCGGCCTGCTTCTGCTGGGCGCGGATGAATTGATCGATGCCTGTCAGCGGCTGGAAAAGCATCCCGATGCCGGGCAGCTGCAACAGTTTACTCAACAGCTGACGCAGCTTTCCCGCCATCTCGCGTTGGTTTACGCCGGGACTACAGACCTGTCGTCCCATCCTACAACAGGGTGAGGAAGCCTGCGTATTGCTATGAACGGACCAGACCTTTAACCTGACGCCACTTACGGATAAGTCCGCAAGCATTAAAAAATTTTTCTATACAAGGAGTTACCATGAAAAAGTTAACAGTTCTCGCCGCCGTATTAATGACTGGCATGATCAACATGGCTCATGCGCGAGTCGAAGATTGCGCCACCAAACGTGCCGCACTGGAAAAAGAAATCAGCATCGCTCAGCATTACGGCAACACGGCGAAGGTCAACAGTCTGAAGCATGCGCTGGCAGAAGTTAAAGCACACTGCACCGACGCGACCGTATTGGCCAAAGCACAAAAAGAAGTCACCAAGCTGGAGAAAAAACTGGCTGAAAAACAGAGTGATATCCGTGAGGTTCAGGCTGACCTGCGTGAAGCCCAGGCGCGTGGTAAAAAAGACAAAATCGCAAAATATCAGCGTAAGCTGAGCGAGAAAAAGGCTGATTTACAGGAAATTCAGCAGAAGCTGAACCAGGCGCGCGCTGACCTGGCTGCGCTGCAAAAATAACTTTTTCTTTGCAACAAACGGAAGCGAAACGCTTCCGTTTTTTATGGCTTCGTTTTCTGTCCCTGATGAAATTTTGGTTACTGAACTTTTTACTCTTAAGCTTTGCTTGCTGCTATTCCGCCAGCGCTGCTCAACCGCTCTGGGTGATAGTCAATAACAACTATAAAGGGCAGATATCTCTGGAAACAGATAATGACTGGCCCTGTCTGCAACAGGATTTGCTGGAAGAATGGGGCGTCAAATTAAAGGCACTGCCTGTAAACGGTTGGACCGCGCATGGCTGCCTTTCCAGGGCCAGCTTCGAACTGTTGCATATCCAATCCTGGTATCAACCCTCTGCGGCGCTCCTGACCCTTCTTATCCCGAAAGCCCTCATCAATCCACGACAAAGCGGCGTCAGTACCAGCCGCTGGGATGAAGGCATCAATGCATTTTTTACCAACTATCGCGCCAGCTATGCCAACAACCAAAGCGATAGCCCCTATGCGGATACCGGCGATAGCTTTAACCTCGAACTGGATAACGGCATTAACTACGGCCCATGGCGCCTGCGCTATCAGAATACCTTCTGGCGCGACGTGGAAGGCAAACATGGCGTTTACAGCCGTAAAGCCAGCCTCTATCGCAGCATCAATAGCTGGCGATCGCAGTTTCTGGCAGGCGACAGCGATACAACGGATACCTTATTCGACGCCCTTCCGTTCCGCGGCATCACGCTGGTAACGGACGAGTCGATGTTCCCCGATAGCTGGCGACCTTTCTCGCCCTGGATCAACGGCTATGCCAGAAGCCATGCGGAAGTCACCATCAGTCAGAACGGTATGACGGTATATCGACTCCACGTGCCGCCTGGCCCCTTCGTTATCCGGGACTTTTATCCGCCGGACAACAACGGCACCCTACAGTTAACGGTAAAAGAGAGCGACGGAAGCGAATCAAGCCGCTATCTCCCCTGGTCGGCCATGCCCGCACTGGTGCATAAAGACAATTACAGCTATGAGCTGGTCGCCGGACGCTATCGTCCCCAGTACAACGGCGATACGGATAAGCCCGCTTTTTTACAGGCCAGCCTGGCGCAGGGCGTCTCCTCTACCCTGACGCTTTACAGCGGAATGCAGTACGCCGATCGCTATGTCAGCTATATAGCTGGCGCAGGCTTAAACTTTCATGAGCTGGGATCGTTTTCCACCGATGCGACCTGGGCGCGCTATACCTCTTACGCGGAGAATTATCGGGGAAGCGTCTGGCGACTGCGTTACACCCGAACCTTTTTCAGCAGCGGAACTCACTTTAGCGCCCTGTTACGCTATTATCCTCAGGGCCAACATTATCGCTCACTGGAGGAGAAAATCACCCAACCTTCCAGCAACGATGACTGGCTGTTTGATGACAGCAAAAACCGTCTTCTGACCCAGCAGTACTGGCTTAACCACTATATTGCCGAAGATAAAAGCCTGAGCCTGCAGTACACGCAGCAAACCTGGCGACGCCTGTCCGGGCACCGCCGCGATATGTCACTGAGCTATCAGGCCAACGTCGGAGATTGGGATATCAGCCTGTGGCTGGGACGCTCGCGCCAACCGGACAGCCGCAGCGAAACCACGCTGGGCCTCACGCTCAGCCTGGCGCTGCCGAGCATACCCGGCTTCGGCTCGCCCAGTCTGGACTATAGCCATAATCTTGCCAGCCATTCTCCGCCCAGCCAGGAGATCGGCCTGAGCGGCTTCGCGTTATCGGATTACAGCCTGAGTTACGATCTGTCAACGACGCACAATCCCCATGCCGACGAGCAATATAATGCCTCACTTGGCTATCACTATAACGCTGGCGAGAGTACCGTCAGCGTTTATCGGGAAGGCGGTTCACGCGAACGGCGTATTGACGTTCACGGCGCGGTGCTGGTACACAGCAACGGCATTACGCTCGGACAGGAGATGAGCGATACCATGGCATTGATCGTGGTGCCCGATTCGCCCGGTATCGGCAATTATCAACAGTTTGGCGTGACCACCAACGCGAAGGGCGAAGCGCTGGTGGGTTATCTGGTTCCCTGGCGCGTTAACCGTCTGACGTTGGATAGCGGCAATCTGCCGGAAGGTTTGACGCTGCCAATAACGGAACGCGGCGTCGTGCCCACGAAAGGCGCCATTGTGAAAGCGATATTCTTGCCTGCGGAGAAAAGCCAGGCGACGGAAAAAGCGGATACAGAGGAAAAGGCACCGGAATAACGTCGTCGATTATTGGACCTATTCCGGGCGCTGCGCGTCAGGGGCACTTATAAACCTGGCCGGTCATCTTGCTGTCGAGCGGCGCGAAGCTTGACCAGATATTCTGCGTCGGGCTGGTGGCGCCGTAAATCACGTTGCCGCCCATTTCTGCCGCACGGTTGCGCAGATCGTTGGCCGCGCCGCGCAGGGAGCTGTTTTCGCCGCCGGCGCCGCTCAGCCAGTTGCTTTGGCTGCCGGTGATCTCGCCCAGTAACTGACACGTCTGAGCCGGTTGCTGATCGGTAAAGGTGACGCGCTGCCCGGCCGCACTCAGATCTTTAGAGGTGCTACACCCCGCCAGCAGCAGCGCTGCCGCAGAAAGCCCCAGCAAGACATTAATCCGCATATTATTCCTCATTTATTATCGTCAGTATCCGGCAGAAGCGTATCAGAAAAGGCTGCGTTTTCTTAAACATCCCTTGCCACAAAACGTTCAGTTTATACCTGCGCGTTTACTTATACCTTTTTCAGCGCCAAAAGAAAAACCCCCCGCCATTTCTGACGAGGGGTTTTCAGACTTAGCAGGTCAGGGGGCGATTACATCATGCCGCCCATACCGCCCATGCCGCCCATACCACCAGCAGCGCCTAAGTCGCCTTTGTCGTCTTTCGGCAGGTCGGTCACCATACATTCGGTGGTGATCATCAGGCCGGCAACGGACGCAGCGTACTGCAGAGCAGAACGGGTCACTTTGGTCGGGTCCAGGATACCGAAGTCGATCATGTTGCCGTACTCTTCGGTCGCCGCGTTGTAACCATAGTTACCGTCGCCCGCTTTCACCATGTTAGCGACAACGGACGGCTCTTCACCGGCGTTAGCCACGATCTGACGCAGCGGCGCTTCCATTGCGCGCAGCGCAACTTTAATACCGACGTTCTGATCTTCGTTCTGGCCTTTCAGCTCGGCGATTTTCGCCGCTACGCGCACCAGCGCCACGCCGCCGCCGGCAACCACGCCTTCTTCCACCGCAGCACGGGTTGCGTGCAGGGCGTCTTCAACGCGCGCTTTTTTCTCTTTCATTTCAACTTCAGTCGCCGCGCCCACTTTCAGAACGGCTACGCCGCCTGCCAGTTTAGCCACGCGCTCCTGCAGTTTTTCTTTGTCGTAGTCGGAAGTCGCTTCTTCGATCTGCTGACGGATCTGAGCAACGCGGCCCTGGATAGCGTTTTCTTCGCCCACGCCATCGATGATGGTGGTGGTGTCTTTGTTGATGACAACGCGTTTTGCCTGACCCAGATCTTCCAGGGTGGCTTTTTCCAGTTCCATACCGATCTCTTCAGAGATCACGGTACCGCCGGTCAGGATAGCGATATCCTGCAGCATGGCTTTACGACGGTCGCCGAAGCCCGGCGCTTTCACCGCAGCCACTTTCACGATGCCGCGCATGGTGTTGACCACCAGGGTCGCCAGCGCTTCGCCTTCCACGTCTTCAGCGACGATCAGCAGCGGCTTGCTCGCTTTCGCGACGGCTTCCAGAACCGGCAGCAGCTCGCGGATGTTGGAGACTTTTTTATCAACCAGCAGGATGAACGGGCTGTCCAGCTCTACTGCGCCGGTTTCCGGCTTGTTGATGAAGTAAGGGGAGAGGTAGCCGCGGTCGAACTGCATACCTTCAACTACGTCCAGTTCGTCCTGCAGGCCAGTGCCTTCTTCAACGGTGATAACGCCTTCTTTGCCCACTTTCTCCATCGCCTGAGCGATCAGGGTGCCAACAGATTCGTCGGAGTTCGCGGAGATGGTGCCGACCTGAGCGATAGCTTTAGAGTCAGAGCACGGTACGGACAGGTTTTTCAGCTCTTCAACGGCGGCGATCACTGCTTTATCGATACCGCGTTTCAGATCCATCGGGTTCATACCGGCGGCAACGGCTTTCAGGCCTTCGTTGACGATAGACTGCGCCAGTACGGTCGCGGTGGTGGTGCCGTCGCCTGCTGCGTCGTTCGCTTTAGAGGCCACTTCTTTCACCATCTGCGCACCCATGTTTTCGAACTTGTCATCCAGTTCGATTTCACGTGCAACGGAGACGCCATCTTTAGTGATGGTCGGCGCACCGAAAGATTTATCCAGAACCACGTTACGACCTTTCGGGCCCAGGGTAACTTTAACTGCGTCTGCCAGGATGTTCACGCCGCGCAGCATTTTTACGCGAGCGTCATTACCGAATTTTACGTCTTTAGCTGCCATTTGAAATTTCCCTTAAATTCGTATGTTCGATGGATTTCGCGTAATCAGGCTTCAACGATTGCCAGAATGTCGCTTTCAGAGATAATCAGAACTTCTTCGTTGTCGATCTTCTCGGTTTTAGCGCCGTAACCTTCGCTGAAAATCACAACGTCGCCCACTTTCACATCCAGCGGCTTCACGCTGCCGTTTTCCAGGATGCGACCATTGCCCACAGCCAACACTTCACCGCGCGTAGATTTACCTGCTGCGGAGCCGGTCAGAACGATGCCGCCAGCAGATTTGGATTCAACTTCTTTACGCTTGACGATAACGCGATCGTGCAATGGACGAATTTTCATTTGATAGCTCTCCTTTGAGAAGTCCAATCAGTCATTTTGGGATGAATGCCGGGCTTATGCGGCTTCCGGCCTCGTGGCTCAAGAGATAGGGACAGCGGCAAGCGCTTTCAAGGGGCAAAAATAAAAAAATTTTTTTGTCCGGGATCGATGGCGCCGATTCGCTTAACAGATTGAAGAAAAAAGGGTGACGGCGCCAGGCCCTCACCCTTAGGTAGAAAAGATTAACGATCGTGGCGATCGTCGTCATGGCCGAGACGATCGTTTTCTTTACGCTCGTACTCGCCTTCCATGGTGTAGCCGCTGTCTGGCCCGGCGCCGGGACCGCGCCAGACGCGCAGGTGCGGCATCAGCTTCAGCGTCAGGTGCTTCTGCACTGGCGGCAACAGCAGCAGCAGGCCAAGCAGGTCGGTAAAGAAGCCCGGCAACAGCAGCAGGAAGCCGGCGATAATCAGCGACACGCTTTTGATCATCTCCGCCGCCGGGCTTTCGCCCTGCGCCAGCTTCTGCTGCATCAGCATAAAGTTCTTCACGCCCTGGTTTTTCACCAGCGACACGCCGATGCAGGAGGTGAAAATCACCAGCACCATCGTCAACAGCACGCCCAGCACGTGCGCCACCTGAATAAACAGCGTGATCTCAATCCAGGCGAGTAAAAACAGTATTAATAACGGTAACCAGCGCACCGTATTCTCCTTTAGTCGGGCCGCCGCGCCTGCTGCGCAGCGGCGGTATGCTGTACGGGATGCTACCCGAACGCGTCCTGGCTCGCGGCGCGTTTTACGCCGCGTAACGCCCGGCGGCGCGGATAAGTTACAGAGATGGGTGCCCGCGCGCTATTTTTCAACCATCGCGGCGGATTTTCCCCCTTTTCGATCCTTTTGGGATTATGATCACATCATGGAGCGAGTAATGCGCCGTTATCTGTCCGAATTGCGATCTTTGGTCAGAAATTTCCACCGCTTCAGCCTATGATCGGGCAGCCGGACTGACGGTAGTCAACATTTCGGCACTGGCTTTATACGACACTATAAACACATCAGCTGTAACGATGTCACCGGTAGCTCTAACAAGAAGGTTCCCATGGTAAATAACATTCGTATCGAAGAAGACCTGTTAGGCATGCGCGAAGTTCCGGCGGATGCTTATTACGGCGTTCATACTCTGCGTGCGATTGAAAATTTCTGTATCAGCAGCCACAAGATCAGCGATATTCCTGAGTTTGTGCGCGGCATGGTAATGGTGAAGAAAGCGGCAGCGTTAGCCAACAAAGAGCTGCAAACGATCCCGCGCAACGTCGCCAACGCCATTATTCAGGCGTGCGACGAGGTGCTGAACAACGGCCGATGCATGGATCAGTTTCCGGTTGACGTCTATCAGGGCGGCGCAGGCACCTCGGTGAATATGAACACCAACGAAGTGCTGGCCAATATCGGCCTTGAGCTGATGGGGCATCAGAAAGGGGAATATCAGTACCTGAACCCCAACGATCATGTCAATAAATGCCAGTCCACCAACGATGCTTATCCCACCGGCTTCCGCATCGCGGTCTACGCCTCGATCCTGAAGCTGCTGGATGCCATCGCACAGCTGGGCGACGGCTTCGAGCGTAAAGCGGTGGAGTTCGGCACTATCCTGAAAATGGGCCGCACCCAGTTGCAGGACGCGGTGCCGATGACGCTCGGCCAGGAGTTCCACGCCTTTAATGTGCTGCTGAGCGAAGAGATTAAAAACATTACCCGCACCGCCGAGCTGCTGCTGGAGGTGAACCTGGGCGCGACGGCGATCGGCACGCGGCTGAATACGCCGGACGGCTATCAGCAACTGGCGGTGCAGAAGCTGGCAGAAGTCAGCAACCTGCCGGTGACGCCAGCGGAAGATCTGATCGAAGCGACCTCCGACTGCGGCGCCTATGTGATGGTGCACTCCGCGCTGAAGCGTCTGGCGGTGAAGCTGTCGAAGATCTGCAACGACCTGCGCCTGCTCTCCTCCGGCCCGCGCGCCGGTCTGAACGAAATCAACCTGCCGGAACTGCAGGCAGGCTCCTCGATTATGCCCGCTAAGGTCAACCCAGTGGTGCCGGAAGTGGTCAATCAGGTCTGCTTTAAAGTGATCGGCAATGACACCACCGTCACGATGGCTTCCGAAGCGGGCCAGCTGCAACTGAACGTGATGGAGCCGGTTATCGGCCAGGCGATGTTCGAATCGATCCAGATTCTGACCAACGCCTGCTATAACCTGCTGGAAAAATGCGTCAACGGCATTACCGCCAATAAAGCGGTGTGCGAAGCCTACGTCTTTAACTCTATCGGCATCGTGACCTATCTTAATCCTTACATCGGGCACCATAACGGCGATATCGTCGGCAAAATCTGCGCGGAGACCGGTAAGAGCGTGCGGGAGGTGGTGCTGGAGCGCGGCCTGCTTACCGAAGCGGAGCTGGATGATATCTTCTCCGTGCCGAACCTGATGCGCCCGGTTTACAAAGCAAAACGTTACACCGATGAAAGCGAAAACTAAGCCAGAGCATTAATTCATTCAAGGCACGTCTGTTCTTCCGAACGACGTGCCTTTTTCATTATGGCGAATTACAAATTATTAACTGCTTTTTAGCATTCTTTTAAGGAGTCAAATTATGGTGGGGATAGAGCTGATTATCGTCCTGCTGGCGATCTATTTGGGCGCCAGACTGGGCGGCATCGGCATCGGCTTTGCGGGCGGACTGGGCGTGCTGGTGCTGACGCTGGTGTGCCAGATGAAACCGGGCGCCATTCCTTTCGACGTGATTGAAATCATTATGGCGGTCATCGCCGCCATCGCCGCGATGCAGGTAGCGGGCGGCATGGATTACCTGGTCAGCCTGGCTGAGCGTCTGCTGCGCAAACATCCCCGCTACGTCACCTTTCTTGCGCCGCTGGTCACCTACTGCATGACTATCTTCGCCGGCACCGGCCATACTGCGTTTTCCACGCTGCCGGTGATTGCGGAAGTGGCGAAAGAGCAAGGCGTCCGTCCGTCGCGCCCGCTCTCCATCGCCGTGGTCGCGTCGCAGATCGCCATCACCGCCTCGCCCATCTCCGCCGCGGTGGTTTTCTTCGCTGGCATTCTGGAGCCGCGCGGCATTAGCTATCTGGCGCTGCTGGCGGTAGCGATCCCGTCCACCATGGCGGCGATTTTCGTCGCGGCGCTGGTCACTAACTTTCTGGGCAAAGAGCTGAAGGATGATCCGGTTTACCAGGCGCGCCTGGCGAAAGGCGAAGTGACGCTACGCGGCTCCAGCGTGTTTGAAGAAAAGCCCGGCGCGAAACGTGCGGTGCTGCTGTTTCTGATCGGCATTGTAGCGGTGATGCTCTACGCGACGGCGATCAGCGATAATGTTGGCCTGATCCAGAACCCGGTGCTGCCGCGCAACGAAGCGATCGTGGTGTTTATGTTGACTATCGCCACGCTGATCTGCCTGACCTGCAAAGTGAATACCGGCGAGATCCTGAGCGCCAGCACCTTTAAATCGGGGATGAGCGCCTGTATCTGCGTGATGGGCGTCGCCTGGCTGGGCGATACCTTTGTGAAAGGGCACATCAACGACATTCAGACGCTGGCTGGCGAGCTGTTGAACCACTATCCGTGGATGCTGGCGCTGGTGCTGTTTTTCGCCTCCACCCTGCTCTATTCGCAGGCGGCGACCGCTAAGGCGCTGTTGCCGGCGGCGCTGATGCTGGGCGTCTCGCCGGTAACCGCCGTCGCCTCGTTCGCAGCGGTCTCCGCGCTGTTCGTGCTGCCAACCTATCCCACCCTGCTGGCGGCGGTGGAGATGGACGACACCGGCTCGACGCGCATCGGCAAATTCGTGTTTAACCACTCCTTTCTGATCCCCGGCACGCTGGCCATTGTGCTGTCGGTGGCGTTTGGCTTCCTGTTCGGCAGTTTAGTGCTGTAACGGAGGCGGCTAACCCGGCTCAAGCCGGGTTACGCCTGCTTACCACCCGTTAAATCCATCTATACCGCCTCGTGCTATGATTGCCCTTTTCAATACAAGGAGCAGGCCATGACTTTATCTACCGCCGTCATCGTTCTTTGCACCGCGCCCGATGAGCAACAGGCTGAACAGCTGGCCGACAAGGCGCTCAGCGCGCGCCTGGCCGCCTGCGTTACCGTGCTGCCCGGCGCCACCTCTTATTATGTCTGGCAGGGCCAGCGCGAAACGGCCAGTGAAGTGCAAATGCTGTTGAAAAGCGACGTTACCCACCAGCAGGCGTTGATCGATCTGCTGAAAGCGGAACACCCTTACGATACGCCCGAACTGCTGGTGCTGCCGGTACAACATGGAGAGAGTGATTACCTGTCATGGCTCAGCGCATCGCTTCGATAATTTTTCTGCTGTTCAGTGCGCTTTTTTGCGCCTCTCCTCAGGCGGGCCTGTTTGACGCCAACCCGCATGCGCAGTTTGTGCCGGTCGATCAGGCGTTCGCCTTCGATTTCGATCAGCAAGGCAATCAGCTGACGCTGCGCTGGCAGGTCAAGCCGGGCTATTACCTTTATCGTCAGCAAATCAGCCTGACCGCGCAGCAGGCGACTATCGCGCCGCTCCAGCTGCCGACAGGCAAGCCGCACGAGGATGAGTTTTACGGCAAAAGCGAGATCTATTCCCAGGATCTGACGGTGCCGGTCACCATCCAGCAGGCGAGCGGCCAGGCGAATCTGACGCTGCGCTATCAGGGCTGCGCGGCGGCGGGCTTTTGCTATCCACCGGAAACGCGGGTCATCCCGCTGAGCCCGGTCGCGGCGACAAACGCACCCGCTGCATCGAAGAGTTCTTCCCCTGCGACAGAGCGTGCCGCGACTGACCCGAAGGGCCCTTCCGCCGCTGAGCCGGAGACGTCGTCCATCGCGGCGAAACCCGCGTCTCCGTCCGCCGCGCCGCTGCCCTTCTCGCCGCTCTGGGCGCTGCTGATCGGCATCGGCGTCGCGTTTACTCCCTGCGTGCTGCCCATGTACCCGCTGATTTCCGGCATTATCCTCGGCGGCAACCGCACGCTGTCGATGGGACGACTGTTGATGCTCTCAATGGTCTACGTACAGGGCATGGCGCTCACCTATACATTGCTGGGCGTGGTGGTGGCCGCAGCAGGTCTGCGCTTTCAGGCGGCGTTGCAGCATCCGTATGTGCTGATCGCGCTTTCCGCCGTCTTTGCGCTGTTGGCGCTATCGATGTTCGGCCTGTTCACCCTGCAATTACCCGCCAGCCTGCAAACGCGCCTGACGCTCTGGAGTAATCGACAACAGGGCGGATCGCTGCCGGGCGTATTTCTGATGGGCGCGCTGGCGGGACTGATCTGCTCGCCCTGCACCACCGCGCCGCTGAGCGCCATTCTGCTCTACATCGCGCAAAGCGGCAATCTGCTGGCGGGCGCCGGCACGCTCTGGCTCTACGCCTTTGGTATGGGACTGCCGCTGATCGCCGTGACGCTGTTCGGTAATAAACTGCTGCCAAAAAGCGGCCCGTGGATGCAGAGCGTTAAAGAGGGCTTCGGCTTTGTGATTCTGGCGCTGCCGGTGTTTCTGCTGGAGCGCGTCGTCGGCGATAGCTGGGGGCTGCGCCTCTGGAGCCTGCTGGCGGTCAGCTTTTTCGCCTGGGCGTTTATCCTCAGCCTGCGTTCGCAGCGTGGCTGGGCGCGCGTGGCGCAGGTGCTGCTGTTGGCGGCGGCGCTGGTGGGCGCGCGCCCCTTACAGGAGTGGGCCTTCGGCGCGGAAACCGTCAGCCCTCTGCATGCCGGGCTAAACTTCACGCAGGTCGAGGATATCGCGCAGTTGGATGCGCAGCTGAAACAGGCGCAGGGCAATATCACCATGCTGGATCTCTATGCCGACTGGTGCGTCGCCTGTAAAGAGTTCAGCAAATATACCTTCAGCGACGCCGGGGTACAGCAGGCGCTGTCTCAGGTCGCGCTGCTACAGGCGGACGTCACGGCGAACAGCCCGCGACAGAGCGCGCTGTTGCAGCATTTACAGGTGCTGGGGCTGCCCACCATTCTGTTTTTCGACGCGCAAGGCAAGGAGATCCCCGGCTCGCGCGTGACCGGCTATCTGGATGCCGCCGCTTTCCGCGCGCATTTGCAGAAACTGGCGCGGTAAACGACACTGGAGTCAGGTTCAATGAACGTGACTCCCGACTTACCGGTAGAGGAACGCTTACAGGAGGAGTCTCACGTGCAACGTGAACAGGTACTCGACCACGCACTTAACGTGCTGGAACATAATGGCCTGGCGGGCACCGTCTCGCTGGAAGAGCTGGCCGCTGAGGTCGCCGTCCCCTATGCGCAGCTGCAACGTTTCTGGCCCACCCGCGACGCCCTGCTTTACGACGCGCTGCGCTATCACGGTCAGCAAATCGATAACTGGCGTCGCCAGCTGCTGCTGGATGATAAGATGAACGCCGAGGAAAAACTGCTGGCGCGCTATCAGGTGCTGGAAGAGTCGGTAGGCAACGGGCGTTTTCCCGGCTGTTTGTTTATCGCCGCCTGCAGTTTTTATCCGCAGCCGGATCATCCGGTGCATCAGCTGGCCGAGCAGCAGAAGCGCGCCTCCTGGCAATATACCCATGAGCTGTTAACGCTGCTGGATACCGATAACCCCACGCTGGTGGCCGATCAGATGGAGCTGATTCTGGAAGGATGCCTGAGCAAGCTGCTGGTAAAACGCAATAAGCAGGACATTGCTACCGCGCGTCGTCTGGCCGAAGATGTGCTGCGTATCGCTCTGTGTCGTCGAAATGGCGCATTAACATAACAAATTTTCATCATCCTGCACGAAAAGCAGGCGGTCAGCCGCAATCTGATAACTTTTTCACAGAAAGCCGTTGACGCCTTGCGGCCTTTACGGTTTAATGCGCCCCGTTGCCCGGATAGCTCAGTCGGTAGAGCAGGGGATTGAAAATCCCCGTGTCCTTGGTTCGATTCCGAGTCCGGGCACCACTTATTCAGAGAACCCGCCCAAAAGGCGGGTTTTTGCTTTT
>NZ_JANION010000164.1:0-8717 GCF_024610815.1 Mixta sp. | reverse complement strand
TTAAACCGGCGTGAAAAAGGAAAAAATCAGGCCGCAAATAGCTTTTATTTGTCGCTGGTTTTAATTATTTCACCGTTGTTCTTTAATATATATCCCCCATTGTCGACGCTAAAATGCGCTTGATTTCCCCGGCTGCTATAGATAGTAAAGCTGTCAGTTTTTTCTATGCAATGTTTCATAGTTTGCATATCTTTAAAACAGTATTGATCATCATCCTGGTTATCTTCCTGATAACCTTCACCAAAAAGCCAAACGGTAACCGAGAAAAAACCATTATCAGCTGGGGCAGGCAGATCATATTTTTCTTTAAGCATTGCGCGGTTCTCCTGCCACCACGCTATCTTATCCCTGTCGGTAAAAGGTAAGTTGTTGACCAGAATAGCGGCAGAGTGATTGCCTGTATGATGTACTGCTATAATTTTCACCGGGCGGCATGTAAGCCATAGGGCATAAGCCAGCAGCGCGCCGAAAATTATCAGAGAAATTTTGTGCTTCTTATTTTTCACTGTCATTGCGTACACCGCTAATATCGATAAAGGCGCTCATGTTCGTCATAAAAGGTTTAAAACCGAATTGAATATAGCGCTGCAGGACAAACCAGATACGAAACAGACGGAACTGGCTGAAGGTGAAGTGTGTCACGTCGTTGCAGTCCAGGCCAAAGTGATCCTGTATCCGGTAATATACCCGCGCATGGAAGCAATCATTATCAATCTTCAAATGTTTAATTGTGATATGTGTCGCCCATGTGTCGTGAACGCTAATACCCATTCCGTTAAAGTTGTCCTGTAATCTGTCGAACCTGGGTAATCTTCCATTAAGGATGTTTAGTCTGATTTCATTCTCCATTGCCTTAGGGTAACAACGGTCGTTCCAGTCAATATTCTTCTGTAAGACATGCTTTATTTTGATTAACGTGCTGTTTTCACTAAGCTCATTAACAATATGCTGTTTCAAAGCGCTCTTCAGCGTCAAGCTTTCAAAGGGAAAACCGCTGTTGCCCTGCATATGCGCGATCAGCTCTTTAATCAGCTGTCGGTACGGCCCGAAAAAGGCAAAAGCCTGCGCAAGATGACGGAACTCATCAAACAGAATATCAGCGCATGCTTCAACCGTCAGCTTTCTTCCAGGCCTGTGGGAACCATTAAACATCGACTGCGGCTGGCTAAACGGCGTCATTTCCATCAGCGTATAGGGATTTACGCGGGTAGACACATCCACCAGCTTAAAATCCCTTTTTAATTGATACTCGCTTAAATCGCCGCAGCGCGTATCGCTGGCGCTGCAATCATTCATCTTTTTTTACTTTTAAATACTGTGCAAGGCAAACGTAATGCGGTCAAATGCGTCATTCCTTTACTCTCGTCCATGATAAGCGTTACGCTGGAATAATAGGCATTAATCAGCATGGATGTAAATATTAGTTTATGCAAAGCAAAAAAACAGGATGGTATTAACAGGAAGCGTAATGCGAGGCATTGATAAATAAAATGATGAAATGCAGGGGAATAAATAAATGGTAAGAAAAATATTTAATCGCTCACTTAATAAATAGCGCCTCCGCGTTCAGGAGGCGCCCGTTTTTTTACTTCAGCGCCGCCAGCGCCGCATCGTAGTCAGGCTCGGTGGTAATTTCATCCACCAGCTGGCTATAGATCACCGTATCATTCTCATCCAATACCACAACCGCGCGCGCCGTCAGGCCCTGTAGCGGACCATCTACGATCGCCACGCCATAGTCATCCTTGAAGTTGCTGCCGCGCAGCGTCGACAGGGTTACCACGTTAGAAAGTCCATCGGAGCCGCAGAAGCGCGACTGCGCGAACGGCAGATCGGCGGAAATACATAGCACCACGGCGTTTTCCATTTCGCCCGCCAGCTGATTGAATTTGCGTACCGATGCCGCACAAACGCCGGTATCGATGCTTGGGAAAATATTCAGCACTTTACGCTTGCCTGCGTAATCAGAAAGGGAAACATCAGAAAGGTTTTTTGCCACCAGCGTAAAAGCTTTCGCCTTTTCGCCAGCCTGCGGCAGCTGGCCTGCTACGCTAACCGGATTGCCCTGAAAATTAACAGTCTGAGACATAATCTATCCTTTTACTTTTGCTTAACAAGGTTAACAGTGTAAAGGAACGCACTAAGGTGAGACAGTAAATTATATAACAGACACAAGAGACCGAAGCCCGTGGCGACGGCAGAGTTTGCGAGGCCCGCCACGTTGCTGTTTTACCTGATTATCATTAACGAGAGAAAAAAAGATGAGAACGGTTAAAGTTTATCCTGAAGCCTGGCCGCTCAATAAGCCTTTTGTTATTGCGCGCGGCAGCCGGGAACAGGCTGGCGTGGTGGTAGTGGAGCTGGAAGAAGAGGGCGTTAAAGGGGTGGGCGAATGCACTCCTTATCCGCGCTATGGCGAAAGCGAGGCGTCGGTGCTGGCGCAGATCGCCCTGATGCTGCCGCAGCTGGAGCTGGGCATGACGCGCGAAGCGTTGCAGACGGCATTGCCTGCGGGCGCGGCGCGCAATGCGATAGATTCGGCCTTGTGGGATCTCGCCTGCCGCCAGCAACGGCAAAGCCTGTGCCGACAGCTTAACGTGACGCTGCCGGATACGGTCCATATGGCGCAAACCGTGACTATCGACACCCCTGAGTCGATGGCGAGCAGCGCGTTGGCGCTGTGGGAAAACGGCGCGCGCTTGCTGAAGATTAAGCTGGACGATCATCTGATTACCGAACGGCTGATGGCGATTCGCAGCACGGTGCCGGAGGCGCGGCTGATTGTTGATGCGAATGAATCCTGGCGCAGCGAAGGGCTGGCGGCGCGCTGTCAGCTGTTGGCCGATCTTGGCGTAGAGATGCTGGAGCAGCCGCTGCCGGCAAATGATGATGAGGCGCTGGCGAACTTTATTCATCCGCTGCCGGTGTGCGCCGATGAAAGCTGCCATACCCGCGGCAATCTGGCCACGCTGCGTCAGCGTTATGACATGATCAACATTAAGCTCGATAAAGCCGGCGGCTTGACCGAGGCGCTGGCGCTGGCGGACGAGGCGGAGCAGGCCGGTCTGACGATTATGTTGGGCTGCATGCTTTGCACCTCGCGCGCCATCAGCGCCGCGCTGCCGCTGGTGCCGCGCGCGCGCTTTATCGATCTGGACGGCCCCACCTGGCTGGCGGTAGATGTGGAGCCCGGCCTGCATTTCGGTAGCGGCCGCATCGATTTCACGGCCGCCAGCTGAGTAGGCCGGTGAAGGCGCTGAGATAGCGTTCCGTCGCCTCGTCGGTAGAGATCGGCGGCAGTTCGACGGTGACGCAGGGCAGCGCCAGATCGGCGCACCAGCTGCCGAACGATCCCGGCGTGCTGTAGCCGACGCTGGCGACGCGAGTCAGTCCGGTCTGCGCCGCCAGCCATTCGCCGATCGGCGTCTGTTGCGGATCGTCGATGCAGGCCAGCGGCTCATGCAGAGAGACGACCCAGGCCGGACGCAGCTGGTGAATCAGCTGGCACAGCGCGGCGGTTTCCGGCTCGGAGGCGGCGCGCCCGCCGGTAGACAGGCGCACGTCGCGCGCTTCGGCGGCGCTGTTCCAGCGGTAGACCGTTTCTCCCGACTGCCAGTTGGCGGCGGGAAAGTTGCGGTTAAGGTCGACGCCGCGCGCGTTGGCGCGTAGTCCCAGCTGACAGCCGTCAGGATTGACCGCCAGCACCACATGATGTCGACGGTTGGCGCTGTGCAGAGTGCGCAGGGCGCAGGAGAGCGTTACCAGCGCCGCGCTCTCATCGCCATGGGTGCCCGCCAGCACCAGCCCGCTGTCGCTGTCCGCCTGCGCGGCGGGAAACCAGATTAGCGGTGCGCCCAGCACCGAGGTGCCATAGCGCGTCATTTCCACTTCCAGCGCGCCGCGCAACGGGCGCGGATATAACAGGGTCATCTTCAGCTCCTGTGAAAAGCGTCGCAGAGCGGCTCGACGGCGACGGACAATAAGCAAAACAGCTGGTTCGGGATCAATTATTTGCGCTAAAGTGCCGGTTAGCATAAGCCATCTCACGCTTTTGCCACTCCGGCAGCTTTAAGGGTAGGACAAGATGAAATCATTTCGCATTGCGCTGGGCGCCTTTTTACTGGCGACGCAGATGCCGACCATGGCGGCGCAGGTGCCGCCCGGCACAGAACTGGCGGCGCGCCAGGAGATCGTGCGCCATATCAAAGACGAGCCCGCCTCCCTTGATCCGATTAAAGCGGTTGGGCTGCCGGAAATACAGGTTATCCGCGATCTGTTTGAAGGGCTGACCAATCAGGACGCGCAGGGCAAGGTCGTGCCGGGCGTGGCGCAGAGCTGGCAAAGTTACGATAACCAGAGCTGGATTTTTACGCTGCGCCAGGATGCGCGCTGGTCTGACGGCGAGCCGGTCACCGCGCATGACTTTGTTTATGGCTGGCAGCGGCTGGTCAACAGCAAAAACGCTTCGCCGTTCGCCTGGTTCGCCGGGCTGGCGGCGATCCATAACGCCGACGCGATTACTGAGGGCAAACTGTCGCCGGAAAGTCTCGGCGTGACCGCGCTGGATAACTATCATCTGAAGGTAACGCTCGATCATCCCGTAGCGCACTTTCCCAGCCTGACGGCGCACGTCAGCCTGTTTCCCGCGCCGCGCAAGGCCATAGAAAAATGGGGCGACGCCTGGACCAAACCGGGCAACCTGATCGGCAACGGCGCCTATCAGCTGCAAAGCCGCGTAGTGAATGAGAAAATCGTTCTGACGCGCAATCGCCACTACTGGGATGACGCGCACTCGGTGTTGAACCAGGTCACCTTCGTGCCGATCAATGAAGAGTCCAGCGCCACTAAGCGCTACCGCGCTGGCGACATCGATATCACCGAATCTTTCCCGAAAAACCTCTACGGCATGCTGAAGAAAACCATCCCGGACGAGGTCTACACGCCCGATCAGTTAGGCACCTACTATTACGCGTTTAATACGCAGAAGGGGCCGACCGCCGACGCACGCGTGCGCAGAGCGCTCTCCTGGAGCATCGATCGTCGTATTATTGCAGAGAAGGTCTTGGGCACCGGCGAAAAACCGGCCTGGCACTTTACCCCTGATGTCACCGCTGGCTTCAGCCCGAAACCGTCGTTTTTACAACAGCACAGCCAGGCGGAGCTGAATTCTCAGGCGAAAGCGCTGCTGGCCGCCGCGGGTTACGGGCCGACCCGACCGCTGCGTTTGACGCTGCTCTATAACACCTCAGAGAATCACCAGAAGATCGCCATCGCCGTGGCCTCCATGTGGAAGAAAAACCTCGGCGCAGAAGTGAAGCTGCAAAATCAGGAGTGGAAAACCTACATCGACAGCCGCAACAGCGGAAATTTCGATGTGATCCGCGCCTCATGGATTGGCGATTACAACGAACCGTCCACCTTCCTGAGCCTGCTGACCTCCAGCCACAGCGGCAATATCGCCCGCTTCCATAACGCCGACTATGATGCGGTGCTGGCGCAGGCGAGCAAGGAAAGCAACGCTCAGACGCGCAATGAGGACTACAACCGGGCGGAACAGATTATTGATTCGCAGGTGCCGATTGCGCCGATTTATCAATACACCAACGGTCGCCTGATTAAACCGTGGGTCAAAGGCTATCCGATCAACAACCCGGAAGATGTCGCCTACAGCCGCCAGCTCTATATTCTGAAGCACTGAGGTTCAGGCGTCCCTTAACGAAACGAATGCGTCCTGTCGCCGTAACGGCAGGACGCGCCTCACCGGCCTCTGCTTCGACTGCCGCTATACTTTTATGCTGGTTGCTGATAACGCTGGCGCACTCTCATTGCGCTTTTCCCCAGCGATAACGCCTGGCGCCGCGCCGGAAGATTGATTCTGCCTGGCGGCGCGCTAGACTGTATCACATTGATTATGCGGCTTAAGAGGCATGACGTGAACGTCATAGAAGGAAAAGCGCTACAGGTATCGGATGCGATTATCGCCTGCCAGCTTGATGGACAGGGCGGTCTTATCCCGATTGAAGATAAAGATGTTATCCACTGCGAGCGGCCCTGTTGGCTGCACCTTAACTATACCCACCGGCAGAGCGCCGAGTGGCTCTCCACCACGCCGCTGATCCCGGATGCGGTGCGCGATGCGCTGGCGGGCGACAGCCTGCGTCCGCGCGTCAGCCGGCTCGGCGACGGATTTATGATCACGCTGCGCAGCGTTAACCTCAACAGTGATTCCCGTCCCGATCAGCTGGTCGCCATTCGGGTGTTTATCAACGATAAGCTGATTGTCTCCACGCGCCGCCGCAAGGTATACGCCATCGATGAGGTGTTGAACGAGCTGCAAAACGGCAATGGTCCGGTCGATGGTGGCAGCTGGCTGGTAGAGGTGTGCGACGTGTTAACCGACCACGCCAGTGAATTTATCGAAGACTTGCAGGATAAGATTATTGAGTTGGAAGATGCGCTGATGGATCAGAACGTGCCGCCGCGCGGCGAGCTGGCGCTGCTGCGCAAGCAGCTGATCGTGATGCGACGCTATATGGCGCCGCAGCGGGATGTCTATGCGCGGCTGGCCAGCGAAAAGCTGGGCTGGATGGATGATGATGAACGTCGCCGCATGCAGGAAATTTCCGACCGGCTGGGGCGCAGCCTCGACGATCTCGATGCCAGCGTAGCGCGCACCGCCGTGCTGGCGGATGAGATCGCCTCGGTGATGGCGGAAGCGATGAACCGACGCACCTACACCATGTCGCTGTTGGCGATGCTTTTTCTCCCGACCACCTTTCTCACCGGCCTGTTTGGCGTCAATCTGGGCGGCATTCCTGGCGCGGAAAGCCATCAGGGATTTGCGATTTTTTGTCTGATGTTAGTCGTACTGGTGGTGGGTGTTGCCCTGTGGTTGCGTAAACGTAAGTGGTTGTAGCGACAGGACCCGGTGAGGCAAGAAAGCGAAAAAAAGCTGATCGGTGTCAATAAACGTCAGCTACAGCTGGGGCAAACTCTTTCTCGCAGGTGAATGCAACGTCAAGCGATGGGCGTTGCGCTCCATATTGTCTTACTTCCTTTTTTTGAATTACTGCATAGCACAATTGATTCGTACGACGCCGGCTTAAACGCCGGCTTTTTTTTTGCCGCTTCGCCACTTAACGGCAAACTCCTCTACGCTTAAAGAAGTGAGCCAATGAGGAGGAGAGTATGCTGACTAAGTGGACACCCCATCAAATTTCCGCTTCCGATCCTGTGCCGACCGATCCCGTGCCGATTCCAGAGCCGATTCCGCAACCCCAGCCGCAGCCCGATCCCTCGCCGGACCCGGAACCCATTATCGATCCACCGCCGCATATGTGATCGCCGCCATACCGGTCATCTCCGGTATGGCGTTAAATACTATTTAATTTCCAGAATATCGAGACGCGCGCCGGGCGCGACATCATCTTCTTCCGGCTGCCAGCCGACAGGTTGCAGCGGCAGCGTTTCGCGGTCAAAGGCGAGATCGCCGCCGTCCACCACTTCGCTGCCGTGCTGAATGCTTTTGAAATCAAACAGCGTGGTATCAGCCAGGTGAGAAGGCACCACGTTCTGCATTGCGCTGAACATAGTTTCTATCCGTCCCGGATAACGTTTATCCCAGTCGCGCAGCATATCGGCGATCACCTGACGCTGCAGATTCGGCTGCGAGCCGCACAGGTTGCAGGGGATAATCGGATACTGGCGCGCAATGGCGAAACGCTCGATATCTTTTTCGCGGCAGTAGGCCAGCGGACGGATAACGATATGCTTGCCGTCGTCGCTCATCAGCTTCGGCGGCATGCCTTTCATCTTGCCGCCGTAGAACATATTCAAAAACAACGTCTGCAAAATATCGTCGCGATGATGCCCCAGTGCGATTTTGGTGCAGCCCAGCTCGGTAGCCGTACGGTAAAGAATGCCGCGACGCAGGCGTGAACAGAGCGAGCAGGTGGTTTTGCCTTCCGGAATTTTATCTTTGACGATGCCGTAAGTGTTCTCTTCGACGATTTTATATTCCACGCCGAGCGATTCCAGATACTGCGGCAGCACATGCTCCGGGAAGCCCGGCTGCTTCTGGTCAAGATTGACCGCCACCAGCGAAAAATTCACCGGCGCGCTCTGTTGCAGGTTGCGCAGAATTTCCAGCATCGTATAGCTGTCTTTGCCACCTGACAGGCAGACCATGATGCGGTCGCCTTCTTCAATCATATTGAAATCGGCAATCGCTTCGCCCACGTTGCGGCGCAGGCGCTTCTGGAGTTTGTTCAGGTTGTACTGCTCTTTTTTGTTATTTGGTTGGTTTTCTTGCATTTTTAATGTCTCAGGAACCAGCAAGGGCAGATAAGGGGCGGGATTGCTACATCGCCAGACGGGCATTAAGCCGATCGCCGTTCATTTCTTCAATCCAGGTGGTGTCACTATGACACACCCTTTGCGCGTTCTCATGCCCCATCTGGTTAGCGATAAATGACGGATTCGCACCGGCAGATAACAGCCAGCATGCATAAGTATGGCGCGTATGGTACGGATTACGCCGCCGAATGCCAGCACGTTTTACAGCTGCATGGTCAGGGGACGTCTGTTCTGTACAACTTTTGCTCTGGTTTGTGATCCATAAACCATCACAATAACCCATGAGACATTACGAAAAATCAGGTATTGTCCATAAATGTATGTTTATAAAAAGGCTGTTGGCTTTTTACATTGTCTGTTTT
>NZ_JANION010000162.1:0-24894 GCF_024610815.1 Mixta sp. | reverse complement strand
TTCGGAAATATCTTTGTGTTCATTATTAATTCGCCTCGCGTCACATTTACGCAAAAACATAAAACGGCAAATAAATTTAGCAATTGTCATTCCCTCTCTCTTTTACAACATTAACGGGCACGGCTTAATCAAGCCCTCCGTTAAATAACGCGCTGCGGGTAGAAGGGGAGTAATAATGGCGACCTGTTCCGTATTGGGTAAAAAAGAAAAAATAGGCTACGGCCTGGGTGATATGGCCAGCGCGCTGGTCTGGCAAACGGCGACGCTGTTTCTCGCCTATTTTTATACCGACGTTTATGGGCTGCCCGCAGCGATTATGGGTACCATGTTTCTGCTGGTGCGCGCGCTGGACGCCTTCGTCGATCCCTGCATCGGCGCGCTGGTCGATCGCACCCGCACCCGCCATGGCCGCTTTCGTCCCTGGCTGCTCTGGTTCGCGGTGCCGTTTGGCGTCTGCTGCCTGATCACCTTCTACGTGCCGGACGCCGGGCCGACGGTGAAAATCATTTACGCCTGCGTTACTTACACGCTGCTGAGCCTGGTTTACTCCGCCATTAACGTGCCCTACTGCGCGATGCCCGGCGCGCTGACGCTCGCCCCACGCGAGCGCCATTCGCTCCAGTCCTGGCGATTCGGGCTGTCGTTTATCGGCGGGCTGATCGTCACGGTAATTGCGCTGCCGCTGGTGAACTGGTTGGGCGATGACAACCCGCAGAAAGGCTATTTCTATGCCATGAGCCTGATGGGCATGCTGGGCGTGGTGCTCTTTTTTTGCTGCTTCGCCATGACGCGTGAGCGTTATTATTCCGCAGCGGAAAACAGCGGTTCGATGCTGAGCGATTTAAAAACCCTGACGCGCAACAGTCAGTGGCGCATTATTTTCATCTTTAATATTTTGCTACTGACCGCGATAGTCACGCGCGGTTCCGCCACGCTCTATTACGTGAAATATGTGCTGCTGCGCCCGGAGCTGGTTTTCGCCTTTATTGTTTCCGGCATGGCGGCGGCGCTGCTGGGCGCCTTATTATCCGAACGGCTGCTGGGGAAATTCGACCGCGTGCGCGCTTACCAGTGGACGATTATCACTTTCGTGCTGCTCGGCTCGTTGATTTTCTTTTTACCGCCGGTCGCGCTCTGGTGGATATTCGGCATTAATATCGTCTTCAGCTTTATTCAGAACCTGACGACGCCGCTTCAGTGGGCCATGTTCTCCGACGTGGTGGATTATGAAGAACAGCGCAGCGGGCGGCGGCTTGACGGGCTGGTGTTCTCCACCGCGCTATTCGCCATTAAGTTCGGCCTGGCGCTCGGCGGCGCGCTGGTCGGCTGGATTCTGGCGCTGGTGGACTATCTGCCTAACCAGGCGCAGCAGTCGGCAGGCGTGCTGACCACCATCAACGCGCTTTTCACCCTGATTCCTTCGGCGCTGTTTCTCAGCATGGCGCTGCTGCTCTGCCTCTACAAACTCAGCAGCCGAAGAGTGGCTGAGATTGCCAGCGAGCTGGCGCAGAAGCGTCAGCATCACGAAGACACGCCTCCGCTTGTTTCCGCAATTCAGGAGTAATGTATGACCGCAATTTATCAGAACCCGCAGCGCCCGGTGGCGGAACGCGTCGCCGATCTGCTGGCGCGTATGACGCCGGAAGAGAAGTTCGCCCAGATGCACGCCTTCTGGCTCATCCTGTCCGCCGACGGCAACCACCGCGAACGCAGCGACCTCAGCGACAGTTTTTCCGGCGCCGGTCAGCTGAACGACCTGAACGCGCGGCTACGGCGCGGCGTTGGACAAATTACGCGCCCGCTGGGCACGCACGTAGTTGACGCGCGCGATGGCGTCAGAGCAGCCAACCGCCTGCAAAAAACGCTGATGGAGGAGACGCGGCTCGGCATCCCGGCGCTGTTCCATGAAGAGTGTCTGGTCGGCCTGCTGTGCAAGGACGCCACGCTGTTTCCGTCGCCGCTGAACTATGCCTCCACCTGGGACCCTGAGCTGATCGAGCAGGTGGCCGCGGCCATCGGCGAAGAGGCGCGATCTACTGGCTGTCGGCAGGGGCTGGCGCCGGTGCTGGACGTTTCGCGCGACGTGCGCTGGGGGCGCACTGAAGAAACCTTCGGCGAAGATCCCTGGCTGGTCGGCGTGATGGCGACCCATTTCGTCAGGGGGCTCCAGGGCGAAAAGCGCGACCTGCTGGCGACGCTGAAACACTATGTCGGCCACTCCTTCAGCGAAGGGGGACGCAACCATGCGCCGGTGCATCTCGGCTTCTGCGAGCTGAACGACACTTTCCTGCTGCCGTTTGAGATGGCGGTAAAGCTGGCCAATGCCGGTTCCGTGATGCCCGCCTATCACGACATCGATAATCAGCCTTCGCACAGCGACGCCTTCCTGCTGACCACGCTGCTGCGCGAGCGCTGGGGCTTTGACGGCATCATCGTCGCCGATTACGGCGGCGTCAGCCTGCTGCATCAGCATCACGGCGTGGCGCGCGACGCGGCGGAATCCGCTGCGCTGGCCTTTAACGCCGGGCTGGATATCGAACTGCCGAAAGATGACTGCGCGCAGCATCTGGCGCAAGCGGTCGAGCGCGGGCTGATTACGATGGAAAAAGTCGATGAGATCGTGGCGCGTCTGCTGACGGAAAAATTCCGTCTTGGACTGTTTGAACAGCCCTACGCCGATGAAAACCGCATCAGCCTGCAAAGCGAGAATGCGCGGCGGCTGGCGCGCGAGACGGCGACGCGCTCGATTACGCTGCTGGAGAATAACGGCGCGTTGCCGCTGAAGCCGGAACAGCGTGTAGCGGTGATCGGCCCGACGGCGGACGATCCGCTGGCGCTGCTCAGCGGCTACAGTTTTCCGGTACATCTGATCATCAGCGATATGCAGGACCAGGCGGCGCAGGTCACCACGCCATTGCAGGCGCTGCGCGAGGCGCTGGGCGACACGCAGGTCAGCTATGCGCGCGGCTGCCATATCATTGAAAAACGCATGGCGGGCGCGCCGGTTTTCCCCGGCGACAGCGCCGGCAAGCCGATGCAGCAGTCGCCGGTGTCGCAGGATACGTCCCTTATCGCCGAGGCGGTGGCGCTGGCGAAAAACAGCGACGTGGTGGTCGCCTGCGTTGGCGACCTGGCGGGCCTGTTCCAGAGCGGCACGGTGGGCGAAGGTTCGGATACGGACAGCCTCACGCTGCCGGGCGTGCAGCAGCAACTGCTGGCGGCGCTGGTCGCGACCGGCAAGCCGGTGGTGGTGGCGCTGACCGGCGGACGGCCTTATCACCTGAGCGGGCTGGAGGATCGCGTGGCGGCGCTGCTGATGGCCTGGGCGCCGGGGCAGGAGGGCGGCTACGCGCTGGCCGACGTGCTGACCGGCCGCGCTGAACCGACAGGCAGGCTGGTACTGTCGGTGCCGAAAAGCGCTGGCGCGATGCCCTACTACTACAACCACAAGCTGAAAAGCGGCGGCACGCCGTTCGCCTTTCATTTCGGCGCGCGCTATCCGTTCGGCTACGGCAAAACCTGGACGGAGTTTACCTACGGCCCGCTGAGCCTGGCGCAGCCGGAGACGCCGGTGGCGCAGGGCACCATTGAGGTTGCGCTGGAGATAACTAACAGCGGCCAACGCGCGGGCAGCGAGGTGGTACAGCTCTACGTGCGTGACAATGTCGCCTCGATGGTCAGGCCGGTGCAGGAATTGAAAGCCTTTCAGCGCGTCATGCTGGAGCCGGGCGAAACGGCGCGGCTAACCTTCTTCCTGCCGACCGACATGCTGAACTTCACCAGCCGGGAAGGGGAGCGCATCGTCGAGCCTGGCGAGTTTGAATTGCAGGTGGGCGCCTCCAGCGGCGATATTCGTCAGCGGACGGTAGTGACGCTAACCGGCGAGACGCGGCGGCTGCCCCAGCAGTGGCGGATGCTCAGCCACTGCGAAGTTGCGCGCGGTCGCTAGTGCGGCTAAGGGCGCTTTCACCGTTTCCACCCGCGTCGGGATGCCGAGGTTCGGCGCGGATATCGGTGAAAGCGCCCGCTACTGCACCAGATGATGACTGATGGCGTACTTTACAATCTCGGCGTTGGTGGTGAACTTCATCTTCTTCATCAGCCGCGATTTATAGGTGCTGACGGTTTTATTGCTGATCACCAGCGCGTCGGCGATGGCGTTGATGCTTTCGCCGTGCGCCAGCATGATCATAATTTGCCGCTCGCGCATCGTCAGGTTCTCATGCGGCGGTCGGTCGCCGCTCTGGTACTGCGAAAAGACAATCTCCTGCGCCAGCTCGTGATCGATATAGCGTGAGCCGCGCGCCACCTGGCGGATCGCCGCCAGCAGCGCCTCCGGGTTTTTATCTTTGGTGATATAGCCCAGCGCGCCGCAGTAGAGCACGCGGCGGGCGATCTGCGGCTCGTTATACATGCTCAGCACCAGGATGCGCAGCGCCGGATATTGCAGAGTGATGCGGTTGATCAGATCCTCACCGCTGATGCCGGGCATAGAGATATCCAGCAGCAGCAGATCCACGCCGCCTTCGCGCAGCCGTTCCAGCACCTGGCCGCCGTCGGCTGCCTCGCCCACCACCTTAATGCCGTCGTCCAGCAGGAAAATCTGCTTCAGTCCCTCGCGCATAATGGCGTGGTCGTCAGCGATCATCAGGCGAATTGCTTGTGTCATCGGTTACTCACTTATTTTTCTTCGTAAACAGCGTGCGGGAGAGGACCGGCGGCCGGTGGGGGAAGCTCAGCTGTACGCGTGTGCCTTCGCCGGGCTTGCTGTCGATCACCACCTCGCCGTTCAGCATTGCCGCCCGCTCCACCATGCCCGGCAGCCCCCAGGCGTTAGGGCGCACGCGGCGCATATCGAAACCTTTACCGTTATCGACCACATCAATGCGCAGCCTGTCGCCATCCTGCTTCATAAAGAGATAGACGCTGGTGGCCCCGGCGTGGCGCTGCACGTTGGTCAGCGACTCCTGCACCACGCGAAAGGCGGCGGTGACGCACTCGTCGCTAAGGCGGAGATCTTTCCCGTGAGGCGGCACAAAGATACAGCGGGTCGTATTATGCTTGTTGAACTCGTCGCGCAGCCACTCCAGCGCCGGCACCAGGCCGAGATTCAGCATATTGGGCCGTAGACGGGTGGAAACGTCGCGCACCACCTGAATGGTACCGTCGACCAGCTGCATCAGATTATCCACCTGCTGATGCACCGCGTCGCCCGCTTCCGGCGACTGCATGCGGATCAGCGACAGTCCGACGCGCAGCGACGTCAAATGCTGCCCCAGCTCATCGTGGATCTCATGAGCGAGGTGTTTGCGCTCCGCTTCGCGCTGCGCCTCCTGGTTGCGCGCCAGCAGGCGCAGCTGCTGATGCGCCTCGCGCAGCTCCTCTTCCGCCAGCCGGATGGCGGTAATATCGCGCCCGACCGTCAGCACGCTCTCCAGCTCTCCGTGCAGATCGAACTCCGGCACGCTGCGCACATGCAGGATGCGTTTGCGATCGCCGTGGTTCAGCGTCAGCTCGCCCTCCGCCTGCTCGCCGCTCGCCAGGCTGTGCGACACCAGCCGCAGCAGCGCCATGCCCGCCTCGTGGTGCGGCACCGCTTCGGTCAGCTGCCAGCGGTAAATATCCTGTTCCTGGCCGTCAAACCATTTCAGCACCGGCGGGTTGACGTAAACGCAGCGCAGCGACAGATCGAAGCGCGCGATCATATCCGGCGAGTTCTCCACCAGGGCGCGGAACTGCTTCTCGCGTAGCTGCTGGATCGCCTCTTTTTGTTTCAGCTCGCGCACGTCGCGCACCACGCACAGCGCATGCGGCACGCCGCCGTGCAGGTAGAGACTGGAGCTGACCTGAACGGAGATCGGCTCGCCCCGGCGCGGAGTATGCTGTGAGGTAAAGGTGATCCCTTCCGGTCGCATCGTCAGCTTCCACCACAGCGCCGCCACGTCATCATCTTTGAGTTCATGATCGAGCGCGGCGAAACTGATCTGCATCAGCGCGCGCTGGGAAAAGCCCATTAATTTGCATGCCTTTTCGTTGACATATTTTATCCGCAGCGCCCGGTCCACTAAATAAATCGCATCGTGAATACGATTTAACGCAATAGAGGAAAGGGTATCGGATGGCGTCAGCGCAGGATTAAGATAATCGGAATAATTCTGCAATCGCGGCTCTCCAGATCGGGTCTCATTCATGCGCGTAACAGGAAACTTCGCGCGATGCTAATAAAATAAACTTCCCTGTTGCCTTTCCGCTTTTCAATACAACCTCAGAATAATCTCAGGCGTAAACGCGGCTTTTTAATGTTTCTCTGGCGCGGGAAAGACGGGAGCGTACGGTGCCCACCGGAATATTAAGCTGCTGCGCCACATCCTGATAGCTGCCGTCATGACCAACCAGAATCGACAGCATGGTTTTTAGATCCTCCGGCAACGTTTCGATAGAGGCGAGGGTAGCGCCTAAAACCCGTTCATTTTCCGTGATATCGCTCGGATCGCTGTCATAAAGCATACCGGTAAGAATCTCATCGTTGAGCGTATCAAATAAAAAGCGACCCTGCTGATTTTTATAGTAATTACGGATCAGATTAATTGCGATGCCGAACATCCAGGTTTCCGGGCGCGAGGCGCCGATAAATTTATGACAGTTGCGCAGCACTTCCAGACAGGTCATCTGGGCAATATCTTCCACATCCTCATAGTTCGCCACGCGTTTGCGAATGAAATTCAGTAATTTCTTATTATTTTTCTTGAAAACATCAGACCAGTCGATATTGACGGCAACGGCTTCTACGGTTATTGGCTGGCTGGCAAGAGTGGTCATCATCTTATTTTCTCCAGAGGAATCAAAAGTGATTGCCTCATGGCTATAGCAAGCGCTGTGCCAGCAAAAATTAACGAACTAACAGCTTGTTTTTATTATTTACGCGCAACTCATCCAGGATATATCTGAGAAAAAAACGGCAAAACCGCTTTTATTTGCTGTGCCATTTTTTACACAAGTTTCGCTGATTAATTATTACCTGCCGGTGAGGTTTTTTATTTCATCTTTTTTTGGAACCTGGCGCGCGGCGAGCCCACTTAACCGGGGTCAACCTGATGAGGAACGGGCGATGCTGAAGCCAAACCTGCCGCTAATGCCGCACCCTTTTAAAGCCCTGATGAAAGCCGCCGACAGTGGGCCGAACAAAAGCGCCGAGCGGGCGGAGCAAAGCGTGGCCGATACCAGCGCCAACGACATGAAAGAAGAGGTGGGGCTGATGTTTTCCGAGCGCGCCGAAAGCCAGAAAAAGGCCGAGCAGCGCCGTCAGCAGCAGCATGGGCTGCGCCATCGGCAGCAGGCGGGCAAAGTGCAGCTGCACAAGCTCTACGCCATGCTCGACTCCGGCGATCCGTCGCGGCGCGAAGCGCATCTGAGCCAGCTGCGTGACACGCTGAAGCGCAAACCGCCGGCGGATACCGATGAACTGCTGTCGCAGCTGGATAACGATCCGGCGCGCTGCGATCTGCTGCTGCGCGTGATGGAGCGCGAGGCGCGCGATCAGGGCGACAACGCGCTGTGCGAAACCATTAGCCGCCATCTGGAGACGCTGCAAACCCAGCACGGCGAACGCCTGCGCGCCGGGCTGAACACCGCCGCGGCGTTTGCGGAATACAGCGCGCACCCGCAGCAGCGTCAGACGCTGCGCAATCTCTATTACGACAGCATCGTGCATCAGCAGTCGGCGCTGGCGATGGTCGATCTGCTGCTGGCGCACACCGATCCGACGCAGTTCGTCTCCGGGCTGCGCACGCTGCAACGGGCGCTGGCCGACGATATCGCCGCGCTCGCCTCCTCGATCAGCACCGGCGCGCTGCGTCATATCCAGAACGGCCTGGCCGAGGCGCGTCAGGTGGGGCACACGCTGGAAGAGAGCCAGAAAATGCTGGACCGCATGGCGGGCAAGATGACGCTGCACGCCATCGGCGCGACGGAACTGACGCGCCGCCTGTTGCATTTCAGCCATCACGGCGCCTGGCAACAGGATCTGCAACAGCTGGGCGAAGACGTGGTGGCCAACGCCAGCCCGCGCCAGCTGTCGATGTTTTTCAACGCGGTGTTGCCGTTGGTGCGCAGCCTGCCGCTGGCGCTGTGGAAAGTGAAAGACGGACGCAAAACCGCACTGACGCTGCTGGCGAACCACAGCGCGGCGCTGCTGGACAACGAACGTAAACAGGCGCATCGCGCCTGGAGCAAGCGGTAAGAGAGACGTGAGATGAACAGCCTGTTTTTAATCCTGAATAAAATCGCCATCAGCGCCATGCAGCGCTCTGAGATCGTCGGGGCCGCCTTCGCGCTGGCGCTGGTGTTTATGCTGATCATTCCGCTGCCGTTGCCGCTGATCGATACCCTGATCGCGCTCAATATCTGCCTCTCTTCGCTGTTGATCGTGCTGGCAATGTACCTGCCGAAACCGCTGGCGTTCTCCACCTTTCCGGCGGTGCTGCTGCTCACCACCATGTTCCGCCTGGCACTGTCTATTTCGGTCACGCGCCAGATTCTGATCCAGCAGGACGCCGGGCATATTGTCGAGGCGTTCGGCAGCTTCGTGGTAGGCGGCAACCTGGCGGTGGGGATGGTGATGTTCCTGATCCTGACCGTGGTCAACTTCCTGGTGATCACCAAAGGATCGGAGCGCGTGGCGGAAGTGGCGGCGCGCTTTACCCTCGACGCGATGCCGGGCAAGCAGATGTCGATCGACAGCGATCTGCGCGCCGGGCTGATCGACGTGCATCAGGCGAAGTCGCGTCGCAGCGATCTGGCGAAAGAGAGCCAACTGTTCGGCGCGATGGACGGCGCGATGAAGTTTGTAAAGGGCGACGCCATCGCCGCGCTGGTGATCCTGTTTATCAACCTGATCGGCGGTATCAGCATCGGCGTGTTACAGGTCGGGATGTCGGCGGGCGAAGCGATGCACGTCTTCTCGATCCTTACCATCGGCGACGGGCTGATCGCCCAGATCCCCGCGCTGCTGATCTCGCTGACGGCGGGAATGATCATCACCCGCGTCTCCTCAGACGCCGACACGATCGACGCGCCGAATATCGGCCGCGAGATCGCCGAGCAGCTTACCAGCCAGCCGAAGGCCTGGATCCTCGCCTCGATGGGAATGCTGGGCTTCGCGCTGGTGCCGGGAATGCCGGGAATGGTCTTTACCCTGCTGGCGCTGATTACCCTCAGCAGCGGCGGCTTTCAGGTATGGCGCGCGCGTCATACGCTGCGCCTTGCCCAGCCGCAGATGGAAAACGAAGTGATCCCGCCGGAGCTGAACGGTCGTGAAGATCTGCGCCAGTTCAACCCGACGCGCCCCTATCTGATCCAGTTCCCGACCGTCTGTCGCGGCAAAGCGGAAACCCTCGATCTGGTGCAGGAGATCCGCCGCCTGCGCAACCGCATCGTCTACCACTTCGGCTTTACCCTGCCGGCGTTCGATATCGAATTCAGCGACCGGCTGGAGGCGGACGAGTTCCGCTTCTCGGTCTATGAGATCCCGAAAGTCATGGGCACCTTTAACACCGGCTGCGTGGCGGTGGAGGCGCGCTGGCTGGAGAGCCTCAGCGCGCAGGAGCAGCAGGCGCTGAGCGCATCCGCAGAATCGACCGCCGTCGCCGCGCCCGCCGCAGGCCAGGAGGCGGCGCAGGCGGAAGCCGCGCCGCTCAAACCGGCGTTGGGCCAGGCGCTGCGTCAGGAAGCGGACTATCTCTGGCTGCCCGCCGACCATCCGCTGCTGGAAAATGAAGCGGTGGCGCGCTGGACCGCCGCCGAGCTGCTGCTGAAGCGCATGGAGAACGCCATTCATGCCAGCAGCCCGCACTTTATCGGCCTGCAAGAGACGCGCGCGCTGATGGGCTGGCTGGAGAGCGAACAGCCGGAACTGGCGCAGGAGCTGCAACGCGTCATGCCGCTGGCGCGCTTCTCCAGCGTGCTGCAAAAGCTGGTGGCGGAACGTATTCCGCTGCGTTCGGTGCGCGCCATCGCCGAAGCGCTGATCGAACATGGCCAGCACGAGCGCGACGTCTTTTTGCTTACCGAGCAGGTGCGTATCACCCTGAAAACCCATCTGTGCCATCAGTACAGCCAGGCGGACGGCATTCACGCCTGGCTGCTGGCGCCGGAGCTGGAAGAGGCGTTGCGCGACAGCCTGCGTCAGACGCAAAACGACATCTTCTTCGCGCTCAGCCAGGAACAAATTCAGTCGGTGCATCAGCAGGTGCGCCGCGCCTTCACCACCGGCAACGAACGGCAGTCGGTGCTGCTGGCGGCGCAGGATCTGCGCGGCCCGCTGCGCGCGCTGATCGCCGAATCTTTCCATCAGGTGCCGGTGCTGTCGTTCGCTGAACTGGAACCGGCGCTGGCGGTGCATGTGCTTGGCCGCCTGGAAGCCGATCCCGCCTTTTATTCACTCACCAGCTGGGAGGGAGAATAATGTTTGAACTGCGCGTGCTGTCCGGCCTGCATTGCGGCGCCGCTTTACCGCTCAGCGGCGATCTCTGGCAGATCGGCGCCTCGCCGCAGGCGGATCTGCTGCTGAGCGATGAAAGCGCCGCCGACAGCGAACGCTGGCTGCGCCGTCATGAAAAAAAATGGTGGCTGGCGCAGCAGGCGGAAGCCGAAGAGGGCGAACCGGTCACGCCGGAGGAGCCGTTTGTGCTGGGCGGCGTCTGGCTCTGCGTCGCGCAGGCCAGCACGCCGTGGCACGAGGCGGCGGCGCTGCCCGCCAGCGCGTTCGTCGCTCCGGCCGCCGCGCCGGAAGCGCCTGTGGCGCGCGCGTCCGGTACGCCGCGCTGGATGCGCGGCGTACTGTTCGGCCTGCTGCTGCTGTTCAGCTTTACCGTGGTGAGCTGGATATTACAGCCGACGGTGGCGCAGCCCGCCGCGGAGAGTTCGCGTCCGGCGTGGGGCACGGTAGAGGATCTGCGCGCGCCGTTGCAGATTATGCTGCGCGAGCGCGATCTGGCGAACAACGTTCAGATATCCCGTCAGGGCGAGCGTCTGCTGCTGAGCGGCACGCTGAACAAAGCGCAGATGAGCGTCTTCAACCGCATGATGACGCGCTTCTATGCGCGTTACAGCGCCAGCGCGCCGGTAAAAAGCGCGGTGCGTCCGCTGGAGAAAAAGCTGCCGTTTCGCATTGTGCAGATCGCCACCGGCGCGCGCGCCAATATCGTCACCGACGAGGGCGATCGGCTGTTTATCGGCGATCAGATCGGCGATCTGCGGCTGGTGGCGATCACTGACGATCGCGTGGAGTTCAGCGGCCGCGATCCGATTACGGTGAAATGGTGATGCGCGCGGATCTCGACAGCTGGTTCAGCCAGCAGCAGCAGCGCCTGCGCCAGCCCGACGCGGTCAGCGTCTGCGGCCGCATCACCGGCATCAGCGGCATTCTGCTGGAGTGCAGCCTGCCGCGCGCGCGCATCGGCGATCTCTGCCGCATCGAACGCGACGGCGACAGCGTGATGGCGGAAGTGGTGGGCTTCAATCCGCAGCATACCCTGCTGTCGGCGCTCGGCCCGCTGGACGGCATCGCCCAGGGCGCACGCGTGACGCCGCTCTATCTGCCGCACAGCATCTGCGTCTCCGATGCGCTGCTCGGCTGCGTGCTGGACGGCTTCGGCCGCCCGATAGATGGGCAGGGCGTCGGCGCCTTCGCGCTGCCGGGCGAGGCGGAACATACAATTCCGGTGCTGGGCGACGCGCCGCCGCCCACCGCGCGCCCGCGTATTTCGACGCCTCTGCCGACCGGCGTGCGCGCCATCGACGGCATGCTGACCATCGGCGTCGGCCAGCGTGTCGGCGTTTTCGCTGGCGCGGGCTGCGGCAAAACCACGCTGCTGGCGGAACTGGCGCGCAACGCCCCCTGCGACGTCATCGTCTTTGGGTTGATCGGCGAACGCGGCCGCGAGCTGCGCGAATTCCTCGATCACGAGCTGGACGAGGCGCTGCGCAGCCGCACGGTGCTGATCTGCTCCACCTCCGATCGCAGCAGCATGGAACGCGCCCGCGCCGCCTTTACCGCCACCGCCATCGCCGAAGCCTTCCGCGAGCAGGGCAAAAGCGTGCTGCTGATCCTCGATTCCCTGACCCGTTTCGCCCGCGCCCAGCGCGAAATCGGCCTGGCGCTCGGCGAGCCGCCCGGACGCGGCGGCCTGCCGCCCTCGGTCTACACCTTACTGCCCGGCCTGCTGGAGCGCGCGGGGCAGACGCAGAGCGGCGCGATCACCGCGCTCTATTCGGTGCTGATTGAGGCGGACTCGATGAACGATCCGGTCGCTGACGAGGTGCGTTCGCTGATCGACGGCCATATCGTGCTGTCGCGCCGCCTGGCGGAGCGCGGCCACTATCCGGCGATTGACGTGCTGACCAGCCTCAGCCGCACCATGAGCAACGTGGTGACGCGCGAACAGATGCGCGACGCGACCCAGCTGCGCCGCATGATGGCCGCCTGGCAGCAGGTGGAGATGCTGATCCGCCTCGGCGAATATCAGCCCGGCCACGACGCGATGACCGACGCCGCCGTCAACGCGCAGCCCGATATCAACGGCTATCTGCGCCAGGCGACGCGCGAGCCCAGCGAGTGGCAGCAGACGTTGCAGCATCTTTCGGAGGTAAGCGCCCATGCGCCGGAAAATTAATCTGCCTGACGAACTGCCCGCCGGGGAGAGCGGCGAAAACCTGCGCGAGGCGTTCGCGCTGCTGCTGCCGATCCGCCGTCAGCGTTTGCGCCGCAGCGAACGTCAACAGCGCCAGCATGAACAGCGGCTGGCGCAGCTGCAAAGCGCGCAGCGCGACGCCGAACGGCAGCTGACGCAGCGGCGGGCGGCGTATCAGACGCTGCGCGACGGTTTTGACGGGGCGCATCTTGGACATCAGCCGCTGACCGAATTACAGCGTGGGCTGCAACAGGAGCAGCGCGCCGCCGACGCGATGCAGCGCCAGCGTCAGATCTTAAGCGACTGCGCCGTGCAGTGCGACACGCAGAGCGCCCGGCTGGCGGCGGCGCGCGCGGAAACCCAGCAGCGCCAGCGCGAGCTGGAGAAACTGGAAATGCTGATGCAGGAGATGCCGTCATGAATCCTTTTATCACCGAGCGTCCCGCCACGAAGCTGCGCCCTGAACCGGAGCGGCGCGAACCACGCGCGCAGGCGGAAGATCGTCCACGCGCCGCGCCGCAGCCGACGCGTCCGAAGCCCGCTCAGCCGCAGCCCGCCAATGCGCAGCCGAAACCGCAGCCGCGCGGCGCGGAGCGCGGCCGCAGCGAACGTAGCCCTACCAGCGCCCAGAGCGGGGCGGCGAAACGCGGCGAACAGCCGGAAAGCGCCTGCCCGGACGGCATGCTGTTCAGCGCCCTGCTGGATACATCGCCAGCGCCACTGCCGCTCTCCATCGGCGTAACGGAACTCCCGACCCAGCCGCGCTTTGCGCCGCCCGCCGCTTCGGGCGCATCGGGCGCGGCGCCGATGGCACTCTGGCAGCCGCTGGAGGCGGAGCTGGGCCGCGTGGTCGATCGCCAGCCGGACGGCCCGGTCGCCATGACGCTGCTGCTGCCGCGTCTCGGCGAGGTGGACGCGCGTATGCAGCCGCTGACCGCTGGCGGCTGGGATATTGCGCTGCGTTTCTCCCCGTCGGCGCTGGGCGCGCTGGAGGCGCATCAGGAGCGCTGCCGTCAGGCGCTGCGCCGCCGCATGGCCTGTCGCGTGCGCCTGCGTTTTGAACAGCGGGGGCAGGCATGAAACGGATTTCGCTGCCGCGCCTGAATGCGGAGGAGGCGCGGCTGCGCCAGCGTATCGGCGCCGGTCAGTGCTTCCCTTATCAGCTGAATGACGACGCAGGCGCGCTGACGCTGCGCCTGACCAGCGCCGCCCCAGCCAGCGACGCGCTGGCGCTGCGTTGCGACGGCGGCCCGCTGTGGATTGGCGAGGCGGAAAGCGTGCTGGCGCTGCTCTCCGACTGTCCTGCGCTGCCGTACGCTGAAGCGGCGCTGACGCCCTGGTACTGGCCGCTGTTCAACCAGGCGATCAGCCCGCAGATCGCCACGCTGCTCGGCGAGCTGGCGCCTGACGATGTCGCCGCGTCCGCCGCGCCCTTGACGCTGCGGCTGACGCTGACGCTGGGCGACCTGCGCGCGCAGGGCAGCCTGACCGCCCCGATCGCCACGATCAACGCTCTGCTGGATAAGCCGGGCTGGCAGCCGGTGAACACGGCGCTGCCCGACGCGCTGCCGCTGGGTTTCCCGTTGATCCTGGGGGGGCTGACCCTGAGCGTCGCGCAGCTCACGCGGCTGCGGCCTGAGGATGTGCTGCTGCCCACGCGTGCCAGCTTCTCCCCTGACGGCGAAGGCAGGGTGCGGCTTGGCGGCCTGCAACTGAGCGGCACGCTGAATGGCGAGGCGGACCGCGCCTTTTTTACTCTTTCTGACCTGGAGATCCCCTCTGTGACATTTCCCTACGATAACGATGATACGACCCCTGTTGAGCACTCTGAAGAGGAATGGCAGGACGAACCGACGTCGGAGGCCGCGGCGTTTGACGCGCTGCCGCTGGCGCTGACGGTGCGCTGCGGCCAGCTGCGCCTGACGCTGGGCGAGCTGCAACGACTGAACCGCGGGGCGACGGTGATGGTGGATAACGTGCAGCCGGGCGAAGCGCTGCTCTGTCACGGCGATTTCCCGCTGGCGAAAGGCGAGCTGGTGGATGTGGAAGGGCGGCTGGGGCTACAAATCACCCATATGCTGCCGGGCAGCGTCAACCCCCTGAGCCACGGCAGGTAAGCGATGACGGAGATGCAGTCGCTTAACCCGATGATGCTGGCGCTGTTCCTCGGCGCGCTTTCGCTGGTGCCGATGTTGATGATTATCTGTACCTGTTTTCTGAAGATTTCGATGGTGCTGATGCTGACGCGCAACGCGATGGGCGTGCAGCAGGTGCCGCCTAACATGGCGCTTTACGGCATCGCGCTGGCCGCGACGCTGTTCGTGATGGCGCCCGTGTTCAACGATATCAGCCAGCGCGTGCAGGCGATGCCGCTCGATTTCAGCAATATGGAGCGGCTGGAATATACCTTCGGCAACGGCGCGGAGCCGCTGAGAAACTTTATGTCGCACAACACCGACCCCGATATTCTGGTGCATTTACAGGAGAACGGCGCGCGCATGTGGCCGAAAGAGATGGCGCAGAGCATCACGCCGCAGAGCCCGCTGCTGATTATTCCCGCCTTCGTGCTGTCGGAGCTGCAAAACGGCTTCAAAATCGGCTTTCTGATTTTTATTCCGTTCCTGGTGGTCGATCTCATCGTTTCCAACGTGCTGCTGGCGCTGGGGATGCAGATGGTGTCGCCGATGACCGTTTCGCTACCGCTGAAAATCCTGCTGTTTGTGCTGGTCAGCGGCTGGACGCGGCTGCTGGACGGCCTGTTCTACAGCTATCTGTGAGGCGGCGATGGAGATATTGACCTTTTTTCGCCAGGCGATGCTGCTGGTGGTGCTGCTCTCCGCGCCGCCGCTGATCGTCGCGGTGCTGGTGGGGATTGTGATTTCGCTGGTGCAGGCGGCGATGCAGTTGCAGGACCAGACGCTGCCGTTCTGCCTGAAGCTGGTGGCGGTCGGCATGACGCTGGTGCTGACCGGACGCTGGGTTGGCGTGGAGCTGATTCAGCTGACGCAAAACGCCTTCGCCATGATGTCGCGGGTGGGCAGCTGATGCTGTGGAGCGACGCGCTCGACCAGCTGTTCAACGCGCTGCTGGCGCTGCTGCTCGGTATGGCGCGCATTTTCCCCTGTCTGCTGCTGACGCCGATTTTCTCCTTTTCCGCCATTAAAGGGGTGCTGCGCACCGCGATCGTGGCGGCGCTGGCGCTGTTTATCGCGCCGCTGCTTTACCACGATATGCTCGGCGCTTCGCTGTCGCTGGTCGCTTATGCCGGGCTGGCGATCAAAGAGCTGATCCTCGGCACATTGATCGGCCTGATCCTCGGACTGCCGTTCTGGATGTATGAATCGGTGGGCGCGCTGTTCGACAACCAGCGCGGCGCGCTGATGGGCGGGCAGATCAACCCGCAGCTGGGGCCGGACGCCACGCCGCTGGGCTACCTGATGAAGCAGGTAATCATCCTGCTGCTGATCGTCGGGCCGGGCCTGAACGCGGCGACGCAGCTGATCTGGGACAGCTACCGCATCTGGCCGCCGCTGACCTGGCTGCCGCCGCTGAGCGCGCAGGGCTGGGAAGTGTGGCTGGGGCTGCTGAAGGAGACCTTCGTCAGTATGGTGCTCTACGCCGGTCCGCTGGTAGGGCTGCTGCTGCTGCTTGATTTCGCCGTCGGCATCATCAGCATTTACAGTCCGCAGATCCAGGCGACGGTGCTGGCGATCCCGCTGAAATGTCTGCTCGGCCTGCTGTTTTTCGTGCTTTATCTGCCGCTGCTCAACCACCTCGCCGGCGAACGGCTGTTTGAGCTGCGCGATCTGAGCCATCTGCTTCCCCATCTGTTTGATACAAAAGGCGCGGCACATGAGTGAAAAAACGGAAGACGCGACCCCGCAAAAATTGCAGGAGTCGCGCAAAAAAGGGCAGGTCAGCCAGAGCCAGGATATTCCCAAATTGCTGATTTCGATTAGCATTCTGGAAGCGATTTTCGCGCTGGTGGACAGCGGCATGCAGCGCATGGAATCGATGATCATGCTGCCGCTGATGCGTATCGGCCAGCCGTTCGGCCACGCGATGGAGGAGGTGGTGACCGACTCGCTGATGGTGCTGCTGCTGTTTTCCACCCTTGTCGGCGCAATCGCCATGCTGCTGCGCATTGTTGGCGGCTGGCTGCAATTCGGCCCGCTGTTCGCCGTGGAGGCGATGATGCCGAAGCTGGAAAGCCTGAACCCGGTGAACCACTTTAAAAATATGTTTTCGGCGCGGCAGTTCACCCAGCTGCTGACCAGCATTATCAAGGCGACGGTCATCGGCGTCGTACTGTGGTTCGCGCTGGAGCCGGAGATCGGCAATCTGGCGCGGCTGGCGCAGACCGATCTCAACACTTTCTGGCACGGCGTGCTGTCGCTGTTTATCAAGGCGGCGCGCCAGGTGCTGATGGCGCTGCTGGCGATGAGCGCGCTCGATTTCGGCCTGCAAAAATATTTCTACCTTAAGCAGCAGCGTATGAGCCACGAGGATATTCGCAACGAATATAAGCAGAGCGAAGGCGACCCGCATATGAAAGGGCACCGCCGCCAGGTGGCGCACGAAATCCTGAACGAAGCGCCCAGGGCGCCGCGTCAGGTGGCGGTGGAGGAAGCGGACGTGCTGCTGGTCAACCCGACCCATTTTGCCGTCGGGCTTTACTATCGTCCGGGGGAAACGCCGCTGCCGCGCCTGCTGTTTAAGGCCAGCGACGACGACGCGCACTATCTGATCGAGCAGGCGCAGCGCGCGCGCATTCCGGTGATCCGCTATATCTGGCTGGCGCGCACGCTTTATCGCACCACGCCGGAGGGCGGCTGGATCCCGCGCGAAACGCTGAAGGCGGTGGCGCAGGTTTATCGCCTGCTGCGCGAGCTGGAGGATCACTATATGGATGAGGTGATTGAAATGGAGGATGAATAACGTGAGCCAGCTGTTTAATGCTGACAGCTTTGCTGGCGCAGGCGCGGCCGCTTCCCTGAACCAGCCTGTTTCATCCGTGTATCGATACGCCTGACGGCCCGTCTGTGCGACAGGCCGTCGCTCAGGCTAAGCGGCCGTCTCCGCCGTTTCCGCCAGGCGCGTCAGCAGCGTCGGCATAAAGCCCCGGATCTGCTCTCCCTGCTCGATAAAGGCGTTCACCAGCGTGGTGAAGCGCGGCGCATCCAGCTGCTCCAGCGGCTGCTGACAGCAGAGCCGCAGCGTCAGCTGCGCATCCAGCGCCAGCCAGCAGCCGCGCATCGCCTCCATCTCAAAATTCATTGCCAGCAGCGCGCGCCACATGGCTGGATCGTCCGCCATCTCCTCTGGCGGCATAATACGGCAGTGCAGCAGCAGGTTCTCGCCCGGCGGCAGCTCCATCACCACCAGCTCCTGTTGCTGCGCGTCCAGCAGGGCGCAGACGCCGTTCTCCAGCGTCAGTTCAGTATTCAGCGTGCGGCCATAGTGATCCAACAGGCGCTGTAAAAGGATATTGCTCATGTGTGGCTCCCGTTAACTTTTCAGTACCCGACCGTTCTGTTGCGCGACGCCCAACGGAACGGCCAGCTGTTCGGTGCTGCGCTTCGCCAGCTCGCCTTCCAGCGTGTAAGAGAGCGGGCTTTGCTGATCGCGGCCATAGCTAAAGCTGATTTTCCCCAGGTTGCGGCTTTTGGCGATCGATACGCTGCTGCCGCCGCCCAGCAGAAACATCGGCGTGGCGACGCCGTCGCTTTTGCTTTTGCTTTCGGTAAAGGCGATCGACTTGATGCGCATATCGCTACGCGTTTGCAGGCGCTTCTCCAGTTCGTCGCGGCTGATGCGTCCGGCAAGCCAGTCGGCGTTCAGGCGCTCTTTCATTTCATCCTTCGGCTCCAGCGTCACTACCGCCTGGGTATCGCTGGAAAGCTGCATCTGCTGAAGCAGCCCGCTGAGATGCGTATCGTTCGCCATCATCGCGCGGATGCGGTTGGCATTGCTCAGCTCATGGTTGGACTCCGTTTCATGGCTGAAGAGATCGCCTATCCAGTGCAGCAGGCCGTTGCCGTTGATTTTGGCGAGGTTGTTATAGGTGGATTGATATTCCGCGCTGCCCGGCAGCGGCACGCGCTGGGTCAGCGCCTCACGCTGCTGGCGCAGCTTCACCAACTCGCGAATAGCGCCATACTGCGCGTTGTTGGTGACCTTGCCCTGCGCTTCGTGCTGGCCGAAAAAGGTCAGCAGCGCATCAAGCTTCTCATCGGGCGTTTTTGCCGTTTTATCGCTTTTCGCGTCGGGATCTTTCAGCGACGCCATCAGCTGCGCCGTGGCGCGATCGGTAAAGGCTTTCGACAGGCTTTCGGTCAGCTTATCGATATGGGTGCCCGCCAACCGCTGCGGCTGCGCCAGTTCCAGGCTCAGCGCCTGTTTGGTGCGGTTATCGAAGCTAAAGCGCACCCCCGCGCCGGTGATGGCGGAGATCGGCTGGCGCGCCTGATCGGTGCGGTTAGTCACACCGGTGGGCGACATAAAGCGTGCGTCGGCGCTGCCCTGGTTAAAAAAGCGCGCGCGGTTATCGCTGCGGGTATGTTTGTTGCTGCTGGCGTTGCCGTTGTTGTTGCGCTCGCGCGATGCCGCCGCGATGTTGGCGCCGACCGAAACGCCGCCGCCGACGCGCGTCATGGCGATGTGCTCCTTCTCGTTTTTATTGGTCATCGGTACGCCGATGCTGGCCTGCGCCGCGCCGTTGGTGTCGAGGCTGGCAGTCCAGGTGCTGCCGTTTTTCACCTTATGGTCGTTGCCGCGATCCAGCAGCTCCAGCGGATCGATCTGGTCGCTGGCCAGGCGGCTGAGGAAGCTGTTCAGCTCGTTCTCGCCCAGGCTGAAGGTAACGCTGTTCTGCGCCTGACGTTGCAGATTCGCGGACGCCGCGACGCCCAGCCTGACCACCGGCGAAGCGGTGTGGCTGTCGTTTTTACCGAAGCTGACGTCGTTGGGGTCGACATGGCCGGTCAACACGTTGTAGCCCAGCGCGGTAAAGGGCGCGATGCCGCCAGAACCGTTGCGTCCCACGGTCACCGTCAGGCCATCTTCGCCGCGCGTAAAGGCGAGGCTGTAACCGCGATCGGCGTTGACGCGCGCGCCCGTCACGTTAAGCGTCTGGCTGCCCGGCAGCACCATGGAGGAGGCGAAGGCGCCGTAGCCGCTGTTAAACGTCAGACTCTCGCCGTTGCTCAGGGATTTCAGCTCTTTCTCGACGTTCTCAATCAGCTGCGCCTGGTTCGGCGCGTTAAACAGGGTGCGCGAGGTGAGGTTAAGGCCGTGGTGCGGCTTGCTGAAGGCGTTGGTCATCTTCCTGATGGCGTCATAGCTCGCCTCCACCTGCTGAAGATTGGCGAAGCCCTGGTCGGTGAGCTTTTTCACCGTATTGCCGCCCCAGGTCTCGTCGCGCAGCTTGCGGATATTCTTTTGCAGCTCGGCGCGCGCGGTCTCCTGGCTGTCGCCGAACGCCAGGCTGCGCTCATAAATATCGATCGCGCTGTGCAGGCCCTGCTGCGTCATCGCATCCAGAAACAGCCGCGACTTCACCAGCCCCAGCTCATCGCCGCTGTCGCGCACCGGCTTTTCGACGTTGGGCTTAAGGTGATCGATCGTCAACCGGCTCTTTTGCATGCCGGTCACCACGTTCTGCGCCGCCGTCGTGTGTGCCGAAGGGTGGTTGGCAATCATCTGATGCAGCGTGCCGACCATGCGGGTGTCGCGCTGGCGTGAACTGCTGAGATGGCCGCCATGCGTGTGTTTAAGCCTGGCTGCGTCGGTATTGATCTGGTTATTCTCGTTAAGCACGCCGTAATGCTGACCCACCGCGCGGCTTCGCAGCATCAGACTGTGTCCCAGATCTTCGGCGAAGGCGTTGATCTCTTCATGCAGCGCCGGATCGCGGGTATGAATATTCAGCTTTTGCAGGCGCTGCTCCAGCGGCGGTTTGCGCTGCGTGGTATGGGTATGCTGCGCAGTGATATCGTGCGCGATCTGGTTCTGCGCCTGATAGAGCGGCGACAGTCCCTCATGGCCTTTAAAGCGCTGCTTCACTTCATGGTTAAGGTTTTTCAGCGGACGCGGGCAGAGGCCGCCGGAGGTGCGCAGTACGAACGCCTCCATACGTTTTCTGAACGGGTTGTTCACTTTCGTCGTGTCGTTGCCGGTGCTGCCGAACAGATCGATCTCCCGCTTCCAACTGACGTGGGTACCGGGAATGCGTCCCGTTTTGCTCGCGTCGCCCAGCCGACCGAAGGTTTCGGCGGAGCTGTTGTTTTGGTGCGCGCTCAGCGCCTGCTGGCGGTTAACCGGCTGCCAGGCGCCCGCCTCCAGACGCGCGGCGTTGCCGTTGCTGTCCGCCGCCATCAGGCGACCTTTTTCGTCGGTATGCAGGCTGGCCAGCGTGCCGAGGTTCGGCGGCGCGCTTACCGGCTGCCAGCCGTTGCCGCCATTGCTCTGCCACTGCTTGCTGTCCAGCATAAACAGTTGACCGCCGCCGGTCAGGCCGAACAGCTTATTGTGTTCGTTGACCACTATATCTTTCAGCTGTGCCTGCTTCGCCGCGTCGCCGGTCAGCCCCTGCGTGGCGGGCAGCCCGACGGAGGTCAGCGTCTGCGTCGGCAGACGATCGCGGCGCTGGCCCGGCGACGTCTGGTGCAGCTTCACTTCGCCGCTCTCATTCAGCGACAGCAGACGCCCGTTGCCCAGCGGGGCGATAGTCTGCGTTTTGCTCTCTTTGCCCAGTCCGTGCACTGCCAGATCCGCTTTGACGCTGTTTTTCACCTGGGTCAGCTGGAACAGGTTGTTGTGATAGAGGGTTTTATTGCCCGCCTGATTGATTTTCAACGGCTTCGCTTCGCCATCTTCCACCTTCATCGGCATGCCGTCGCTGCCACGCACCAGGCGGTCGGCTTTCTCCGAGGTCGGCTCCCAGCGCTGCGACGTCGAATCGTAAAAGTGCACGTTGCCGTCCATCAGCGCCAGCTTGCCGAGACGTCCGCAATCCACCACCGCGTGCGGCAGCGGTTCGCTGCGCCGCAGGCCCTTCTGGTAATCCATCACCATGCTTTCGCTCAGGTTCCAGCCCGGCGTCACGCCGTTGGCGTCGAGCTGGCAGCTGTGTTCATTGTCCATGCGGTCTTTGACCGTCGCATGCAGACGGCCCTGGCCGTCGCTGTGCAGTGCGGCGATCTGCGCTCCCGCGCCAAACGCCGCCTGCACTGCCTGGTTGCGCGGATCTTCGCTGAAGTTGATTTCGCTGGCGCCTGCGGCGGGCGGCGCGGCGCTGAACAGCTTGCCGTCGGGATCGACCGCCAGAATCTGGCCGCCGTGCAGCGCGATGGCGCCGAGGTGAAAATCGCTCTGCTGGCCGTTTACGCTCTGCTTCATCGCCAGCTTCGGACTTTGCCAGTCATGGGTGGTGATGCTGTTCAACAGCCGTAGGTGCTGCGCGTGCGTCTTTTTATCTTTTAATACCACCGCCATTTCACCCTGCGAACCGGCGCTAAAGGCGGCGATTTTGTCATCGAACATCAGGCTTTTTTGCTGGCTGCTGAGGTTGTGCAGACGCTTGTCGCCCTGAATCGCATAGAGCTGGTTATCGCCCTGGCGGCTGAGCTTATCGAAGGTTTTTTCATCGACGCCGTGCGTCGGCTCCCAGCGCTGGCTGCTTTCATCGAACCGGTGGAGGCGCTTCTCATGCAGGCGCAGATGCTCGGTCTGGGCGCCGTCGGCGCGCTGGTGGCTGAAGATGCCGGTCAGCATGCTCTGCACCGCCTGATCGGGCAGCGGACGATGCTCGCGCACGCCGTTGTGAAGCAGCGCGATGCGCTGGCCCGCGCGGTCCATGCGGGGCTGTTGTTCCGGCGCAACGGGCTTGCTGTGCGCGATGGCGGTAAAGGCGAGCGGCGAATCCTGTACGTTCAGCAGGCGGCCGCTGTGATCGAGCAGCACGTGCTGATGCTGGCCGTTATTGGCGTGCCAGCGGTAGCGCTGGTCGGTTTTCCCCAGCGTCTGTTCCAGCAGCGGCGCGAGCGCGGGAGAGGCGTTGATGTTCAGGCGTTCGCCGTTCAGCGACAGGTTGTTCAGCAGCCCGTTCAGCGGCGTCGCCGCGCCCGACGGCGGCTGGCTTTCGGGAGAAGGGCGCTCCATCCGCTGACGCTGCGCCTGCTTCGCCGCCAGCGTGGTTTTTTCATCCGCGCTGAGGGCGGCGGCGTGGCGCTCCGAGATCTGATCGACCAGTTGCAGCATAGTGTTGCTCCAGTCGGCCAGCGACGCGGCGGTGTCCGTAACGGAAGCGGTTCTGCCGGAATGCGGTTCGGCGAGCGCGGAAAGCGAATGGCGGCGCGCCGGTGCGGCAGGACGAGGCGTTTCGCCGCTTCCGCTGAGGGAGTGTCGGCGCGCCGGCGGCGGCTTTACCGGCCTGCCGTCAACCGGCGTCGCGTTGGCCTCGCCGGTGGAGTGCCGTCGCCGCAGCGCCGGGCCGTTGTCCGCCTGCTGAGCGGCATGTGGGGTTTCCGCGCCGCTCACTGAATGACGGCGCGCGGGCGGCGCATTGACCGGCCAGGCATCGACCGGCGTCGCATTGGCGTCGCCGGTGGAGTGGCGGCGCTGCAATGCCGCTCCGCCTTCCGTCTGCTGGCCGCCGCGCGGCAGCTGCGGCTCCGAATGCTGACGGCGCAGCGAGGAAGCGGCGCCCGGCTGCTGGCGGGCAGAAGCGGGCGCCCGCGCCGCGCCCTGAAGTAAATTGCTGCTGCTGCGCTGCGTGGCGCGCGCCGAGCCCTGGGCGACAGCGGATGAGACGCTGCTGCGGGCGCTCATGGCGCTCACGCCGCGCGCGGCGGCGGCGCCAGCGATAACAGGGGGAAAAGCCATTTAACCTCCTCGGCGAATAAACAGATAACGATGCGGACGCGTCGAACCGATCCCTGAGTGGCTTATGCGGTGAGGCGGTTCCAAAAAAAGCGCGGACAGCAAGAAAAATGGAGCGCGGCAGAGAGCGTAAAAAGCAGGAAAGCGGGCGAGCAAAACGCCGAAGCGGGTTTTGCTCGCCTGGAGAGATCAGGGATGCACCTGAACCTGCGTGTAGTCATACGGGCCGTTGCGCAGCTCCGGCTGCCACCAGATAGTGAGCTGTTGCAGATTGGACTGCGGACGACAGCGCATATCCTGACAGCCCGACGGCGCTTTCGGCGCGCAGGCGCTCAGCAGCAGAGTCGTCAGAACGGTTAACGCGAGTTTACGTAGCATAGCGATCCTTAACGTAACAGACGGCCGGCGCTGACGCCGCCGGAGGATGAGAGCAGCGAGACGCGGCCCGGACGGGCGGCGGCGCCGGGTTCAAAAGCGACGTAGACCTCGGCGGATTCGCCGGGACGCAGCTGGGCGCGCGGCCAGACAGCGACCGCCAGCGTGCGGTCGCTGCGGCAGCTCGCTTCGTCGAAGCGGCGGGTCACGTTGCTGTTATTGGTCACCACGCCGACGGCAATCTGCACCGAGTTGTTGTGGTACCACTGATGACGACGATAGTCGTTGAACAGGCCGCCCGGCAGGCGACAGAGCGCGCTCAGCGTTTCGCCGCTGCCGCCGGTCGAAAAGCCGGTCGGCACGCGGTTTTCCGCCAGGTCGCGCAGCGCCGTCTCCACCAGGCTTTTCATATCGGTATATTTATGACGGCGGTTGACGTCGCCCATCGCTTCATTCAGCTGCGTGCGGTTCTCATCGGCGATGTAGCGCGAAGGATCGACCTGATCGCCCACCAGGTGCGGGGTGATGATAAACAGCCGTTCGCGCTGCGACGTTTCATGGCGGGTGGAGGTGAACAGCTTGCCGATCAGCGGAATGCTGCCGAGGATCGGCACGCGACGCTCGCGATCGCCGCTCTGCTTGGTGTGGAAGCCGCCCATCACCAGCGAGCGCCGCTCCTGCACCAGCGCCTGGGTGCTGATCACGCCGTTGCTGGTGCCTTCCGCTTCGCCGTCATCGTTTTTCTCCAGCTTGCCGTCTTCGACGTCGACAATCAGCTGCACCGACGACTGGCTGCTGCCGATGGCGCGCGGCGTGACGCGCAGGCTGGTGCCAGCGGTGACCGCCTGAATATCGGCAACCCGTTCGCCGACGGCGCGGATAAAAGCGGTGTCGCTGAAGTCGATCACCGCGGGCTGATTCTCCAGCGTCATGATCGACGGATTGGCGA
>NZ_JANION010000160.1:0-18648 GCF_024610815.1 Mixta sp. | reverse complement strand
CCAGCTCCGGTTGCAGCGCCTCCATTTCGGCGTACAGCGCAGTCAGCGCATCGCCGAAAGCGCAGGGCAGCTCTTTAGCGACGACTTTACAACCGCATACCATCCGCTCATGGAGCTGGCGCACCGCTTCCCATGAGGGGTTAATCTGCTCGCCGCCAAAAGGCGCGAACGCTGTAATCAGTACAGTTCTCATTATCGCCTCACAGGAACATCAGGAAATAGAGCAGGAATACGTTAACAATTAACAATAGCACGCCGGTTGGTATCTGCGCCTTGATCACCGCGTTGCGATCCGGCAACTCCAGCAGCGCGGCTGGCACAATATTAAAGTTGGCCGCCATCGGCGTCATCAGCGTGCCGCAGTAGCCGGAAAACATCCCGATCGCCGCCATCACGGCTGGATTGCCGCCGTGTTGTAAAACCAGAATAGGAATGCCGATACCAGCGGTAATGATGGGAAAAGCGGCGAAGGCGTTGCCCATAATCATCGTCAACAGCGCCATGCCCAGCACAAACACCGCCACGGCGATAAAGCGGTTATCGACTGCCAGGTAGTGTTCAGTGAGGTGGGCAATGGCCGATCCTACTCCCGCCGTGGTAAACAGCAGGCCCAGGGTGGCGAGGATCTGCGGCAGAATAAAAGCCCAGCCGATGGCGTCCAACAGGCGGCGCGCCTCCTGTAGCGACTGCGCCGGTTTCTCGCGGCTCATTTTCAGCGCCACCAGCCAGCCGACGAAGCAGCCGACGGTCATGGAAAACAGCGTCACCAGCGTGGCGTGATTGCCTGCGCCAAACAGCCCTTCTTGCAGTCCGGGAATATGATTAAACGCCAGTACGCCAGCCACCGTCACCAGCGGGATCGCCAGCGCGGGCAAAAACAGGCGGTTGCCGAGACGGCTGGCAGCCTGCTGCCGCTCCGTTTCACTGCGCTGATGATAGCGGCCAAGACGCACGCCGCCAAAACCGGCGATCAGCGCCATCAGCACCACCAGCGCGCCGACCACGATATGCAGGCCGCGCGCGCCCGCTTCGCCGTCGCCCATAAACTGCTCCGCCAGCCGATACGCCCAGTCGCCGATAAAAAACATCAGCCCGTAAAGTCCCCAAAACAGTCCGGTGGTGAAACGTCGCGGATTCGCTTTGTCGCGCCACGACATCAGCGCTACCACCAGCAGGATCAGGCCGGCCAGGTAAAACAGATACTGTTGCTGAAACATTAGCGGCCTCCTTTCTGTTGCAGCGCCGCATGGTTCAGCGCGCTAAGCTCAGCCGTCAGCTTCTTGTCGAGTCGACGCAGGCGCAGAGCGTGAATAATGAAGGCGCATACCGCCGTAGGAATGCCCCACAGCGCGATATGCAGCGGCTCGGTCTGAATGCCACCCGACTCCAGCATAAAATTGTGCATAAAGATAATGGCGCCGAAGGCGACGAAAATATCTTCGCCGAAGAACAATCCGACATTATCGGTCGCGGCGGACATGGCGCGCAGCCGGTAACGCACCGCTTCCGGCAGTTCGCCGTAGCGGTTTTCCGTCGCCCCTTCCGCCATCGGCGCCAGCAGCGGACGCACCATCTGCGGATGTCCGCCCAGGCTGGTCAGCCCCAACGCCGCCGTCGCTTCGCGCACCAGCAGATAAATCGTCAACAGACGCCCGGCGGTGGCGGTTTTAATGGTCGCTATCCACGCCTGCGCCCGCTCTTTCAGCCCATGCCGCTCCAACAGACCGATAACCGCCAGCGGCAACAGCAAAATAAACGGCAGGTTGCGCGTGCTGAGAAAGCCCGATCCCAGCTTTTCGAGAATATCGGCCAGCGGCATATGCGCCGCCACGCCGGTAATGATGCCGGCAATGATCACCACCAGCACCGGGTTGAATCGCAGTAAAAAACCGACCACGATGGCTGCGATGCCAAGCAGCGGCCATAAATTAACCAGAGGTTGCATGTTTTTCTCCTGATGAAATCCCCGGCACGGCCGGGGCAAGCTGTCAGCAGTCGCTGCTGACCAAAATATGCTGCGCGGCAAAAGCGTCGCGCAGACGACGAGCGAAGGCCAACGCATGCGGGCCATCGCCGTGCAGGCAAACGGTCTGCGCCCGTAGCGCAACCCACTCCCCCGTCACGCTTTCGACTTTGCCATGCTGAACCATCGAAAGCGTACGAGAAATCGCCTGTTCTTCTTCTTCAATCATCGCCCCACGCTGGCCGCGCGGCACCAGCGAACCATCCGCCTGATAGCCGCGATCGGCGAAGACCTCTTCACGGGTGCGCAGGCCGTAATGCTGCGCGGCCCGTACCGACTCGCTGCCCGCCAGACCCACCAGCAGCAGATCGCCGCCTGCGGCCTTAACCGCGCGCGCGATGGCATCCGCCAGCTGCGCATCGCGCGCCGCCTGGTTGTAGAGCATGCCGTGCGGCTTAACGTGCGTCAGGCTTGCACCTTCGCTCTCTGCCAGCGCTTTTAGCGCGCCGATCTGATAGAGCACCTGTGCGTAGACTGTCTCCGGCGGCAGCTGCATGGCGCTACGGCCGAAATTCCCACGGTCGGGGAAAGAGGGGTGCGCGCCAATCGCCACGCCAAACTCTCGCGCCCAGCGCACCGATTGCAGCATGGTTTGCGCGTCGCCCGCGTGAAAACCGCAGGCGATGTTTGCTGAACTGACCAGCTGCAACAGTTCGCGATCGCTGCCGCAGCCTTCGCCTAAATCGGCGTTTAAATCAATTTTCATCTGCCAGCCCCCATGACATGCGTTCAAGAACCTGCTGCTGTTGCTGTTTCGCCTGCAACGCCTCTTCCAGCGTACAGTGGATAAAATGGATCGGTTCACCAAGGCGGATCTGCGCCAGGTGATAAAGATCGGCTTCGATCACGCAGGCGATGCGCGGATAGCCGCCGGTGGTCTGCGCATCGGCCATCAGCACGATCGGCTGGCCGTTATGAGGCACCTGAATCACGCCGGGCAGCAGGCCGTGCGAGAGCAGCTCGCGTCGGCTGTCGCGCGCCAGAGGCCGCCCCTGCAGGCGGTAACCCATGCGGTTGCTCTGCGGATCGAGCCGCCAGGAAACGCGCCAGAACGCTTCCTGCGATTCGCGACTGAACTCATGATATTCCGGGCCTGGCAGCGCGCGCAGGCGGTTGCCCCACAGCAGCTGGCGCACGCCCGCTTTTTTGCTGAAGTCACGCGTCGGCGCCGCCAGCGGCAGCACGTCGCCATCCTGTAGCCGCCGCCCCTGCCAGCCGCCGAAAGCGGCGTTAAGATCGGTGCTACAGGAGCCAAGCAAGGGTTCCACCGCAAAGCCGCCGTTGATCGCCAGATAGCTGCGCATGCCGCGCACCGGCATCGAGAGCGTCAGCCGCTGCCCCTTTTTAACCGGCATTCGCCAGCCGGTCCAGACAGGCTGGCCGTCCAGATCGGCGTTGCAGCCCGCGCCGGTCAGCGCAAACCAGCCGTCGCGTCCAAACTCGGCGCAAAACTGCCCAAGCGTAATCTCCAGCACCGCCTGCTGCTGCGGATTGCCCACCAGCAGATTCGCCGTGCGCATCGCCGGATCGTCCAGCACGCCGCCGCTGCTGATGCCGAACTGTCGCCAGCCGCTGCGTCCGCCGTCCTGTAATGTCGCGCTCATACCCGCGCGAATGATGTTCAGCATATGCCCTCCTTCTGCGGCACAAAGCGGACGCGATCGCCTGGGCGCAGCAGCGTCGGCGGCTGCTGTTGCGGATCGAATAACGGTAGCGTGGTGCGGCCAAGCAGCTGCCAGCCGCCGGGCGAAGCGAGAGGATAAATGCCGGTCTGGCTGCCGCCGATGCCCACCGATCCAGCTGGCACCTGTACGCGCGGCTCATCGCGACGCGGAGTATGCAGACGGCTGTCCAGCCCGCCCAGATAAGGGAATCCGGGCTGAAAGCCGATAAAATAGACGTCATACAGGACGGCGGCGTGCGCCTCGACCACCTGCTGCGGCGTCATTTGACAGTGGCGCGCCACGACGTCCAGATCGGGCCCGGCCTCGCCGCCGTAAACGACCGGAATCGCGACCTCGCGCGACTCAGGCACCGCGGCTTCGCTCTCTTCCCACCAGGTTTGCAAACGTTCGATGGCATCCAGCGCCTGATGCTGCGGATCGCGCAGCACCACCGTCAGATTATTCATTCCGGGGATCGCTTCCAGCACCTGCGGATAGTCACGCAGCCGCTGCGTTAATCCCCAAATTCGCTGCTGGCTCAGCAGCGAGACGGGCGGTTCCAGCTCAAGCACGACCGCGCGTTCCCCCAACAGGTAACAACGTGCCCTTTGCAAAACTCACCTCCTGACATAACGGAATATTATGACTTATTCATTTTGAACAAACAGTTATGCGGGGATGCTGGCTGAGTGTCAACCGGTTTGCATGGAGATGTGATGCGGATATGACGGCGGGAAGCCTCCCGCCGTAAAGCAGAAAAGCCGATTTTCAGGCGGGATTATCGATATCGATAAAGGTGACATCCAGCTGATGCTGTGCAGCCAGCCACTCGCCTAAGGCGCGGATGCCGCCGCGTTCGGTGGCGTGATGCCCGGCGGCGAAAAAGTGCAGGCCGTTTTCTCTGGCGCTGTGAATCGTCTGTTCCGACACTTCGCCGGTGATAAAAGCGTCGACGCCGAACGCCGCCGCGCTGTCGATAAAGCCCTGTCCGCCGCCACTGCACCAGGCGATACGACGGATCTGTGCCGGCGCGTTATCGCCGCAGTGCAGCGGCTGACGTCCCAACGCCTCGCCGATGCGCGCCGCCAGCGCCTCGCCGCTCAGCGGCTCTTGCAGTTCGCCCCACGGCACCAGCGGCTGAATGTCGCCCTGAACATGGATGCCAAGCGCCTGCGCCAGCTGCGCGTTGTTACCCAGCTCAGGATGCGCATCGAGCGGCAGATGCCAGCCGTAGAGATTAATGTCGTTCGCCAGCAGCGTGCGCAGTCGGCGACGCTTCATGCCTTTAATCGCCGGCGCCTCGTTTTTCCAGAAGTAGCCGTGATGCACCATCACCGCATCCGCCTGCAGCCGCACCGCCTCATCCAGCAGCGCCTGACAGGCGGTTACGCCGGTCACAATCTTTTTGACGTGCTCGCGTCCTTCAACCTGCAAACCGTTCGGCGCATAGTCGCTAAACGCGGCGCTGTTAAGCTGCTGGTTGACGATCTGCTCCAGTTCAAAATTGTTCATTCACCTGCTCCGGGGATATCACAGGCGACGCCTTCCGCGCCGCTTCAAAAATCGCTAAGGTTTGTTGTCTCGCTGCCTTATGTTCCACGATCGGCTGCGGATAATCGAGCCGTTGATGATTTTTCTTTGCCCAGCCGTGCGGGTCGTGGATGGCGCTGTCCGGCACCGCCGCCAGCTCCGGTAGCCAGCGCCGGATAAACTCGCCCTGCTTGTCGAAGCGTTCGCCCTGCGTGGTTGGGTTGAAAATGCGAAAATAAGGCACTGCGTCAGTGCCGGTGGAAGCCGCCCATTGCCAGCCGCCGTTATTAGCGGCTAAGTCGCCGTCAATCAACACCGACATAAAATAGCGTTCGCCCCGCCGCCAGTCGATCTGCAGATCCTTAACCAGAAAGCTGGCGGTAATCATGCGCAGGCGATTATGCATCCAGCCGGTAGCGTTCATCTGGCGCATCGCGGCGTCCACAATCGGGAAGCCGGTTTTTCCTTCGCACCAGGCGTTAAACTGCTCAGGCCGTTGCTGCCAGGCGAGCTGTTTGGTCCATGCCATAAACGGCTGGTTTTTACACAGCGCCGGAAAAGCGACCAGTAAGTGCCGGTAAAAGTCGCGCCAGATGAGCTCATTGAGCCAGACGCTGCCCGGCCCCGCCTCCAGCGCGTGCGGCTGTTCGCGCAGCAGACGATGTAGACACTGGCGCGGCGACAGCGTGCCGACGGCCAGGCAAACAGAAAGCCTGCTGGTGGACTCATACGCCGGATAATCGCGCCGCGCAGGATAATCCACTACCTGCTGGCGACAAAACTCGCGCAGGCGGCGCAATGCGGCGGCTTCGCCGGGCGGGAAAAGTTGCTCGTCAATGGAATGTCGCAGGTAATCGAAAGGCGTCAGCGTCGACGGTTCGTCAGCGGTCGCGTCGGCGCGCGCTTCCGGCGCTGGCAGGCAGGGCGGCAAATCGTCGCGCAGGCGCTTAAGGCAGGCCCTGCTGAACGGCGTAAACACCTTATACATTTTTTGATTGCCGGTGCGCACGCTGCCCGGCGGCAGCAGAACGCCGTCGTCGAATCCCTGTACCGTCACGCCCTGCTGCGGCAACAGACGCTCTACCGCCGCGTCCCTTTCCCGCTCGTTGAACTCATACTGATAGTTGTAAAACAGCGCCTTCACCTGCCGTTCACGGCAAAACTGCTGCAAATAGCTGACGGCGGCGTTGAAATCGTCGCACTGATGGTAGTGCAGCGCGATGCCCTTCTCCGCTAATCCCTGCTGCAACAATTGCAGGCTGCGCCAGATATAGTCGGCCTGACGCGGCGACATATTATGCCGCCGCCACTGCTCAGGCGTGGCGATAAATAGCGCGATAACGCGATCCTCACGGCGGCGGCAGGCAGCCCAGAGCGCGCTGTTGTCATTGAGGCGTAGATCGTTGCGCAGCCAGACCAGATGAGTGGCCATTCTGTCTCCTGTTCTCTCAACGACCGTAACGTAAGCGCAACGCTTCAGGCCAGGGCTCAAAGTAGCGCTGCTGCGACAGCCATTCGTGCGGATACTCTTTCATGTAATGTTTGATCAGCGTAATTGGTGCCAGTAAAGGCTGGAGGCCCTGACGGTAGCGATCGATCAACGACGCCAGCTCCTGACGCTGCGCGGAGGTAAGCTGACGGCGGAAATAACCCTGAACGTGCATCAAAACGTTGGTGTGATTACGCCGTGAGGCGCGATGCGACATCAAATGCATCAAGCGGTTACGGTATTCCGTCGCGTACGCGTCCAGCGAATCGAAGGTGTGCATAGAAGCGACAAAAGGGCCCAGCTGGCGATATTCCTGCTGCGAGTGCGCGAGCAACAGCAATTTATAGCGGGTATGAAACGCCATCAGGCCATGCGCCGTCAGCCCCTCTTTCCAGAGCTGGTTAAACTCATGCAGCGCATAGACACGGCTGACGAAATTTTCCCGCAGCTCGTCGTCATGCAGACGACCATCCTCCTCCATCGGCAGCCAGGGCATTTCACGTTGCAGCGCCTGGGTGAAGATGCCAATTCCCTCTTTGCGGTTGTTGTTGCTGTCAGGCTCGTAAATGCGCACCCGCTCCATACCGCAGCTGGGGGATTTCGCGCAGAGAATATAGCCGCAGAGATGATGCAGACCGGCAACTTTACGCGTAGCGAAATCCTGCATCTGCGAGGTGATCTCTTCGCCGCCGGTTTTACTGAAACAGAGCGCGACCTCATCCTCTTTTTTCACCAGGCGCAGCGCCGGACGCGGCGTCGGCAAACCGATCGCCATTTCCGGGCAGATCGGCTCATAGCGGACATAGGGGGCGAGTTCGTCTGTAGCGAAGGTCAGGCGTTTATGGCCACCGTCGAAACGGACGCTCTCTCCCAGCAAACAGGCGCTGATTCCTACCGGTATTTTCTCGCTCATACTTGTACAACCTCTTAAAGCTTGTATAAGTTTAAGTGTAGCTGAAGCCGGGATGCGGCGCACTTAAAATCCAGCCAGGCCGGGCGTTAAGACAAAAAAAATCCCACCGAAAGGCAGGATGATAAGATAACCATTTCTGGCGAAACGGCCTGCGACATGCATGGCGGTCAGTAAAAATCGCCGCCTGCCGCTTCCGCCTGCGCCAGCCAGACCGGCTTGCTGCTGGTTTTACTCCAGATGCGATGCAGATAGCTGTAAAAACGCGCCCTGTCGCGGCGAAACAGCATAACCGGCAGCGCCAGCACGCCTATCAACAACACCGCCGCGCGGCGCAGGATAATTTTAGGCAGGGGATAAACAGCATACATAACCTGGGCCTCCTGAGATGAATGAACAGCAACGTTCTTAAGAAGGATGATAAGCCTGATTGTGTAATTTTACTACTCATCCGACCACTAAATTGCGGAAAAAAAGCGCAGCAGCGTATAAACAACGTAACTGAGTTACAAAAATGTTAAATATAAACAGCATGTATGTTTATTCAGGCCGCAGATGGAAGCAGACGCAAAACGCAACGGGTTTTGTTAAAGTGCTGCTTTCGTCATTTTGGCGTGGCGATGGAGAGTCGTGGATGTGACCAGCGTACTGATTGTTGAAGATGAAAAAGAGATCCGCCGTTTTCTGCGCGTAGCGCTGGAAAGCGAGGCGCTGCGCGTTTACGACAGCGATACGCTGCAACGCGGTCTGATCGAAGCCGCGACGCGCAAACCCGATTTAGTGATCCTCGATCTTGGACTGCCCGACGGCGACGGCATCGATTTTATCCGCGACCTGCGGCAGTGGAGCAGCATTCCGGTCATTGTGCTTTCCGCGCGCAGCGATGAGCAGGATAAAATCGTGGCGCTGGACGCCGGCGCGGATGATTTTCTGACGAAGCCGTTTGGCGTGGGGGAGCTGCTGGCGCGGGTGCGCGTCGCGCTGCGTCGTTATGCCGGTCAGCAAACGCCGAACAGCGTCGTGCAGTTTGGTCTGGTGCAGGTCGACCTGGCGGCGCATCATATTACGCGCGACGGCGAAACCGTGCATTTGACGCCAACCGAATTTCGCCTGCTGGCGCTGTTGTTGAATAATCCCGGCAAAGTACTGACCCAGCGGCAACTGCTGAACCATGTCTGGGGCCCGAACGCCGTTGAGCATAGCCACTACCTGCGCATTTATATGGGACACCTGCGACAGAAGCTGGAGCAGGACCCTACGCGTCCTGCGCATCTGCTGACGGAGACCGGCATCGGCTATCGTTTTATGCCCTGACCCGCCGCGCGGCCAATAAAAAAGGCGCTGAAGATCAGCGCCTTTTTTCACCTTCAGACTCAGGCGTTTTTCAACACCGCGCTGACGATCTCTACCGCCTCTTTCTCGATTTTTTCGCGATGTTCCGCGCCGAGGAAACTTTCACAGTAGATTTTGTAGGCGTCTTCCGTACCGGACGGACGCGCGGCGAACCAGCCGTTTTCGGTCATCACTTTCAAACCGCCGATCGCGGCGCCGTTGCCCGGCGCGCTGGTCAGACGTGCGGTAATGGGATCGCCCGCCAGGGTGTCGGCGCTGACCATTTCCGGCGACAGCTTAGACAGCGCCGCTTTCTGCGCTGACGTCGCGGAAGCCTGCAAACGGTTGTAGCTCGGCGCGCCGAAGCGTTGCGCCAGCTCGTCGTAGTGCTGCTGCGGATTCTTGCCGGTGACCGCGGTGATTTCCGCCGCCAGCAGGCAGAGAATAATGCCGTCTTTATCCGTAGACCACGGCGTACCGTCGAAGCGCAGGAAAGAGGCGCCGGCGCTCTCTTCGCCGCCAAAGCCGAAGCTGCCATCGAACAGGCCGTCAACAAACCATTTAAAGCCTACCGGCACTTCCACCAGCTTGCGACCGATATCGTTGACCACGCGGTCGATCATGGCGCTGGAAACCAGCGTTTTGCCCACGGCGACCTCTTTGCCCCACTGCGGGCGGTGCTGGAACAGATAGTTGATCGCCACCGCCAGATAGTGGTTCGGATTCATCAGGCCAGCCGGCGTGACGATACCGTGACGGTCGTAGTCAGGATCGTTGCCGAACGCGAGATCGAACTTGTCGCGCAGCGCCAGCAGGCCCGCCATCGCGCATTCGGACGAGCAGTCCATGCGCACCGCGCCATCTTTATCTAAATGCATAAAGCGGAAAGTCTGATCGATCGCATCGTTAACGATGGTCAGATCGAGCTGGTAGTGTTCAGCGATGCGCTTCCAGTACGCCATGCCGGAGCCGCCAAGCGGATCGACGCCGATTTTCAGGCCTGCTTTTTTAATCGCGTCCATATCCACTACCTGCGCCAGTCCTTCAACGTACGGCTGGATCAGATCTTTTTCCTGGATATGACCGCTGGCCCACGCCTGATCGAGCGGCAGACGCTTCACCTCTTTCAGGTCGCCCTGAATCAGCTGGTTGGCGCGATCTTCCACCACTTTGGTGACATTGGTGTCGGCCGGGCCGCCGTTAGGCGGATTATATTTGATGCCGCCATCTTCCGGCGGGTTGTGGGACGGCGTAATCACAATGCCGTCAGCCTGCGCGCCGCCCGCTTTATTGTGCTCAAGAATCGCGTTGGAGATCGCCGGCGTCGGCGTATAGCCGTTATCCTGTTGCACAATCACATCAACGCCGTTGGCCGCCAACACTTCAAGCACGGAAATAATGGCGGGCTCTGACAACGCATGCGTGTCTTTACCGACGTAGCAAGGCCCGGTAATGCCATTTTTCTTGCGTTCTTCCGCTATCGCCTGCGCAATGGCCAGAATATGCGTTTCATTGAAACTGCGACGCGCGGCGCTCCCGCGATGGCCTGAGGTGCCAAACTTCACCGCGTGTTCCGCATTTCCTTTTTCTGGCTGCAGAACGTAATACTGAGATGTTAATTGTGCAACGTTAATCAAATCGCTCTGCTGGGCTGGCTGCCCGGCACGGGGGTGATTGGCCATTGGCGCTTCTCCCTGACGCTTCAGTTAAATGGTGCCGCAAACCTTATCAGTCAGTTCCTGCGGGAACTGCATTGCCAGCATAATGTGTTCCACCATGCTGCATTTGCGACCTGTGTTAGTGTTGGTGATCACCCAGTACGGCGTGCCGGGCACATGCTTCGGCTTGGTATGGGTGCCATGCTGCAACAGTGTGTGTTCGTCGCCGGCAAAGTAAACGCGGGTGCGTCCCTGCAACGAAGCAGTGGCCTCCGCAAATGCGTTGGGATCAAGATTATAGAGTGTCGACAGAATCAGCATAAAACGGTTCACCGCCTTTTTCTGCTCGGCGTACTCATCAGAGAGTAGCAGCTCACGCACGGCGCGCACCCGATCCTGTGAACGGGGAGCCGGTTTGCTCGCTTCATTTTCCTGACTGACGCTGACAGCCATTGCCGGAGCCGGGGCGGCAGACGGGACAGCTGCCGCTGCCGGAGCGCTCTGACCGGCGGTAAATTTCAACATACGCCGTAAAATATCCGAGGCGCTTTCACCGATATGCTGCGTGTGGCTGGCAATGTAGCGGTATAGCTCTTCGTCGACTTCAATCGTTTTCATCTTCATCCGTACGGTAATTGCTTGTGACAGAACCCGGCGCGGCGAGCGGACGCTAAAAAAAGCGAAACAGTCTGCGTCGGCGTTCTAACATAAGGATTATAAAGTTAAATCCTGCGGGTCGGTAGCGACGTTGGCGCTTGCAGGCAAAAGTCAGAATATGCCGCAAAGCCCCCCGGCAAACAACCATTGACCGATCGGCAGGGATAGTGAAAACCATGATAACCTAAGCTTTCCTTTCAACTGTAAGAACTTTGCCATGAATTTGAATACTCGACTGCAAACTGAGCAGTCCGTCGCGGACGCCACCCCTGTACTGTTGATTCACGGCCTGTTCGGCAGCCTGGATAATCTGGGCGTGCTGGCGCGCGGCTTAAAGGCGGATCGGCCGTTGATTCAGGTTGATGTGCGCAATCACGGCCTGTCGCCGCGCAGCGAAGAGATGTCTTACCGCGCGATGGCGCAGGATATGCTGGAAACGCTCGATCGACACGACATTGATAAGGTGACGGTTATCGGTCATTCCATGGGCGGCAAAATCGCCATGACCATGACGGCGCTGGCGCCCGAACGCATCGAACAGCAGGTGCTGATCGATATCGCCCCGGTGGATTATCAGACCCGCCGTCACGACGCGATTTTCGCCGCAGTGAACGCGGTGACGGCGGCAGGCGTGACGCAGCGTAGCGCGGCGGCCGAAGTGATGCGCGAGATCATTACAGAAGAAGGCGTCATCCAGTTCCTGCTGAAGTCGTTCTTTGAAGGCGAATGGCGCTTCAATGTTCCTGCCCTGTGGGCTAACTATTCGGCTATCTCCGGCTGGGAAACGGTGCCCTCCTGGTCAGGCCCGACGCTATTTATCCGCGGGGGGCTTTCTCCCTATCTGGATGATATTCATCGCAATGCGCTGCTGGCGCAGTTCCCGCAGGCGCGCGCGCATGTCATCGCCGGCGCCGGGCACTGGGTGCATGCGGAAAAGCCCGATGCAGTATTGCGCGCGGTGCGGCGTTTTTTAGCGCTGTAAAAGCAAAGCGTTAACAGGCCGACAATGATTGTTCTCAAACTTTTCGCAGGGTATGATGGCGCGCTAAAATTTTGCCGCTGCTAAAACGGCGGCAAACCGGCCCAAAACGTCACCATGCGCGGCGCAAACGCGCAGCCCATTCAGTATCACGATTCTATGGCAAAAGAACATACGGACCGGACCACGCTCGATCTGTTTGCAGATGAACGTCGCCCGGGACGCCCGAAAACCAGTCCGCTGTCGCGTGATGAGCAACTTCGTATCAACAAGCGCAACCAGTTGAAACGTGACAAAGTACGCGGATTGCGGCGCGTTGAACTGAAGATGAACAGCGAAGCGGTGGAAGCGCTTAACGCGATGGCCGCCGAGCGCGGCGTAAGCCGAAGCGAGCTGATTGAAGAGATGATCCTCGCCCAGTTAAAGGCGCTTTAAACGGCTGGAAGAAGCGCACTCAGGAACAAATGCAGCGGCTTTACGAGTTCCGCCTCCATTCGGTCTCTGCTATTATTGCCGTAATCTGCATACCACGGGCAGTTACCATATATTTAAGTTTCAAGAGGTTATTAAACTCATGGCAATCGTAGGCATTTTCTTTGGCAGCGATACCGGCAATACAGAAAACATTGCGAAGATGATCCAGAAACAACTCGGTAGCGATGTTGCCGAAGTGCATGATATTGCCAAGAGCAGTAAAGAAGACCTGGAAGCGTTTGATATCCTGCTGTTAGGCATTCCAACCTGGTATTACGGCGAAGCGCAGTGTGACTGGGATGATTTCTTCCCGACGCTGGAAGAGATCGACTTCAACGGTAAGCTGGTGGCGCTGTTTGGCTGCGGCGACCAGGAAGATTACGCTGAATATTTCTGCGATGCGATGGGCACCATTCGTGACATCATCGAGCCGAACGGCGCGGTGATTGTTGGCCACTGGCCGACCGAAGGCTACCACTTCGAAGCCTCTAAAGGCCTGGCCGACGACAAGCACTTCCTTGGCCTGGCGATCGATGAAGACCGTCAGCCTGAGCTGACCAACGAACGCGTCGAGAAGTGGGTGAAGCAGATTTATGAAGAACTGCATCTGCAGGAAATTCTGGAAGCCTGATTTTACGGCTTATTGTGTGCTGTATCACATTGCGTAACAGGTTTTTCCTATAGGAATGATAGGTACGGGTTTGAAAATTTTACCAGTGAGTCGGTAGAATACCCGTATCGGTCACACGCTTTTCTGCCGTCGTGCTGTAAAGCGGCAGGATTAAGCGAAATGTAAACGCAGCATTAATGAGCATGAACAACGCCGGACGTAGCGATCTTTTCATACTTCCACTTGCGACTTCACGCATCCCCTTACGGTTTTCATTTCGAAGCATCAGTTCTATAATGAGACGCTATTAACTTAGCGTCGACCGATGTTCATGGCTGTTCAGCCACATTGTGACTAGCAAAGTAACAGGACAATATCCGCATGACTGACAATAACACCGCATTAAAGAAGGCCGGCCTGAAGGTTACGCTTCCGCGACTAAAAATCCTGGAAGTGCTTCAGGAACCTGAGTGCCATCACGTCAGTGCGGAAGATTTGTACAAGCGCCTGATTGATATGGGTGAAGAAATTGGGCTGGCGACGGTATATCGCGTGCTGAACCAGTTTGATGATGCCGGTATCGTCACGCGTCATAATTTTGAAGGCGGCAAGTCCGTTTTCGAACTGACTCAGCAGCATCACCACGATCATCTGATCTGCCTGGACTGCGGCAAAGTCATTGAGTTTAGCGATGAATCCATTGAAGCCCGCCAGCGTGAAATCGCCACGCGTCACGGCATCAAACTGACCAACCACAGCCTCTATCTGTATGGTCATTGCGCGCTGGGCGACTGTCGCGAAGACGACTCTTTACACGATAAATAATCAATTGTGCTATGCAGTAATGAAAAACCGGCGCCGACGCGCCGGTTTTTTTTATGGCTGGGATGGTACTTTGGCCCACAAGCCGTTTACCACAACGCAGGCTTAAAGCGCTTCGCTGCGGCTGACGCGCTGCCCATCCGGGCTGACGCTGCGCACCTCTACCCTCCTGCCCGCTTCAATTCGGGGTTTATTGTCTTCATCATAGCGCAGCCAGCTTTGTCCGCCGTCCAGCGAGTAGTCGATAGCCAGGCCCGGCAATGCGATATTCGCTTCCAGAAAACCGTTATGAATGCGCGCGCCCGGCACCGGCAGACGCCAGGCGATGCCCGCTCTGTCCAGCTTCGCCAGTTCGCGTTGTCCTAACAGGTTGGCGAAACGCTGCCAGTCGCGGTTGAGCGCGGCGCGATCGACCCGCTGCGTTACGCCGCCGACATATTCCCGTCCCGGCTGATATTCCTGCTCCCATTCGGCACGATGCCATGCGCGTTCGGCGACGGCGAACAGGCGTGGGAAAATCATATATTCCATCTGCTCATCGGTGCGTACGGTTTCGCTCCACAGCTGAGCCGACAGGCCCCAGGCGCCGGGCCAGGGCTTGTCAGAGCGGGCGCTGAAAGGTTTACCGTCGCGATCGACAGAGGTCTCCGCATTCTGCGGCAGGTTATTTGGCGCAAAGCTGAACATTTTACGTTCATCGCTAAAACGGGTGCCCCAGTAATAACCGCGCTCTTGCGGGTTCACTTCATACGGAAAGTCCATATAGACATAGTCGGGACTGGAGATAATCACATCATAGCCCTTGTTCGCCCAGTCATTAGCGCTGTCGAACCCGCCCCAGTAGAGCGTATCCCAGAAGTTTACCGCGACCTGCGGCGTGGCGAACGCTGCGGCATTGTCCGCATGTTTCAAGCCATCCTGCCAGGCCTGCATACGTTGAATGCCGTGTGACCGCAGCTGGCGGCTGACGGCCAGCGCAAAGTCGCTGGGCAGATGATCCAAATCTTTCACTTTTCCTGCGGCGATCATCGTCTGGCAGACGGATGATTTTTCCCACGGGCGGTTCTCTTTGCTTTGATCGATAACGCCGGTGCCCGGCTTCGGCTGTTTTATGTCGCTGTAGCCCGCGCCAAATCGAATGTTTTTCGCCTCGTCGCCGCCAAAGTGCCAGGTTGTTAACGGCTGTCCCGCCGCCTGGTGCATCGCCTGCACTTCAGCGATCACTTTATCGACAAATCGCAGGCTGGACGGCATACAGGGATTGAGATAGCTGGTGCGATCGTATAGCTGTACGGAGGTGGTATTAGAGCTGTCCGATGGATCAAGCAGACGATATTCGTTCGCCTGTTGCTCCTTTCCTTGCCGCATCAGTCTCTGATAGCGCGCTTCCATAGCGATAACCGCCGCACGTGCGTGCGCGGGCATATCGAACTCCGGGATGACCTCAATATGTCGCGCCCGGGCGTATTTAATGATATCGATATAATCGCTTCGGCTCAGGAAGCCGCTGCCGTTATTATTGCTGAAAGGGCCGGACCCCAGCTGCGGCAACAGGCAGCGCTGCTCGCTGAGATCGTGACAGCGACGCGCGCCGATTTCCGTCAATTCAGGCAGACCGGGGATTTCAATGCGCCAGCCCTCATCATCGCTGAGATGGAAATGGAATTTATTCAGTTTCCAGGCGGCCATCTGATCCAGCAGACGCACGATCGCCTGTTTGCTGTGAAAGTTGCGCGCCACGTCCAGAAAAGCGCCACGATAAGCAAAGCGTGGCGCGTCCCAGGCATCAAGCGTGGCGACAACCGGCTTGCCTCCGGCTGGCAGAAGAGAGATTACCGACATCAAACCGTAAAACAGCCCTGCCCGATCATAGCCGGTAACCGCGATTTCCTGCGGCGTAATGCGCAGACGATACGCCCCGCTTACCGCCCCGGCATTGGCGAACTGGGCAGCGTCGATACGCGTCGTCAGCGGCACGCCCCGCTTGCTGGCGTTGACGTTCATCAAGGCGAAGCGGTTGCGCACTGCCGCCGCCTGATCCGCAGGCAGCGCAGCAAGATCAAACGCGATCCCGCCGCTGAGGTCGAGATCGGCCTGATGAACCGTCAGGCTTAACGGCGTCGGCGTGATTTGCCCGCGCAGCGCGGCGGCGGGGAGCCGATGAATATCGCCATTTTTAACAAAGCGGCTGGCAGGCTGCATTAACAGGTTTTTATCGTCAGCGATGCGCTTCCAGTGGGGGCCGACTGGCGCAACGAACTGCGTCAGATCTTCGGTATCGGTACTGGCGATAATGCGCGGCTCAGCATTATCCGCCGTCACGTACCAGCGCGGCATGACGTCGGTAATAAACAGCTGCCAGTATTCATTGATAAGCGGAATATCCACCGATTCGCCCGCCGCCAGTCCGGTGAATTTCTCCGTCGGCTCCAGCTTCACCAGATCGCCCACCAAATGGGTCAGCTTAAACTTGTCGCTTTCCACTTTCAGCGTCGCATGGACATGGCTCATATAAATAGCCCAGCTGCGGCTTTTCAGCGCAGGGCCATTATTGGTCAGCGTGATCGTCGCCCGATTACAGGCGGCCCAGTCCGCCCCCAGCGCAGCGCAGTCGACGCCATGCTGGTTAGCCAGATTATCCGTGACCTGATAACGCACGTCGAACTGGCTTATCTGATCCACAACCCGCTGCGCCTGCATGCCGGACGAGCTGCATCCCGCCAGTGCGGCGATGATTAATGCTGACAACGTGAGACATTTCATTTTTTCCCCTTATGCTTCCCTGTCGCGTGGGCTTCCGCACAGCCTCAGGCGATTACCGATACAGCCGTTTGTTAAGGCGGGGTCTACCGCCCGCTCTGTTTAAAAAGGGTGAAGGGCGCGATAATCATAAACTTCACATCTTTTTCATCCTGGAAAATATTGCCGAACCCGCCGCCATAGCTGGCGATATCGCTGTGATTGTCGTAACGCGTGAAGTGCAGCTTAAACAGGGTGTCCTTTGCCCTGCCCTGCTGGATGGTGTAGAGCAGATCAAGATTCCAGGCGGATTCACGCAGCCGTTGGCCTTGATCCCATTGCGGACTGGTGCTGGGTTTCGCATCCCATCCCCAGGCATACGATGTGCCAACCGCCCAACCGGGCAGATTCCAACCCGCCAGGTCGTACATGACGCCAGCAAACAGCGCTTTTTCACCGTTGGCGTTCCAGTCCGAACGCGCATCCCACCAGATATCAAGCCGCCCGTTAGAACTGGCCCAGGAAGGCGTCATCCGTTGCAGAAAAAAGCCCTGATTGCCTTCCGCCTTCACCCAGGTTCCTTCCAGGCGTAAATCAAAAGGGCCCCAGACATACCCAAACGTCAGCGCCTGTAGCCAGGCCAGGCCGTCATAAACATCATTGCTGTTTGCCGCACCGCCGCTTTCGTGATCTTTTGCGCCATAAAACTGGTAGCTGGTGCGTAGAGCGCTATCGCCCAGCGGCATGCTCCAGGAGGCTTTGGCGAAGTACTGGTCCATATAATCCGCCGCCTGCCCCCATGACGCTTCCAGGATCAGTTGGTTTTTAAAATCGTAGCGGGCGCCGATCGCCTGCATCCAGGGGATGCCGGTTTTTCCATCGGCTTTACGAAACGTATAGAAATTACGATACCAGGGCGCTTTATAGCGATCGGTCCACATCCAGGAGATATCCAGCCTCCCCGCATCGGTAAAATCGCTGCTTGCGCCGGCTTCTATCGCACGATAGGTGCCAGGCAGAAAACTCCAGTGCGGCGCGAACAGCGTCTGTCCCTGCGGCTGAATATAGCCAGCCCGCAGCCAGTAATCATCAGCCTTCATTTTCAGCGCGGCTTTATACAGGCTGGCGCCGCTACGATCGCCGCCCCACTCTTCTTCCCAGCGATGTTTTGCCCGGCTGAAGCCAATTTCATTCGGCGTTGCCGGGCCGCTATTGCTCATTTCAATCGCGCCAAACAGCGCGAGATCCAGTCCAATAATATCGGCAGCGTAACCCGAATTAAAATCAAGGCTGCCGTTAACGGTGGCGTGATGTAAATTGGGCTGATATTGACCGTAATGTTCGCTCTCTTTATTCATCTCTTTACGGTCACGCTGTCGCTGCCAATAATATACAGCGCCGTTTAATGAAGCATCATCGATAAAACCGCTGGCGTGAATCGAAGGCGTAATAATAAAGCTGGCAAGCGCGGTAAGCACGGATAGCGCCCAGCATAGTCCCTTACGCCCGCCTGTTAAGGTGCGCATAGGTTATTCCTCTTTGACGGAAAAATCGAAAACAATAAAAAAAGCGGGTAATCAAAGCGTACCCTGACAAATTCAAGGATATTTTTCGCAACGCGAATTATCAACAGGAACGAGTGACTGAGTTATTAAATTATGACCCGGAACACATAAAAAAGATAAATAATGGCGGGATAAACAGACAAAGACTCATCGCAATATAAATATGAGTTTCCTATTTATTTTATTAACCAGTAAT
>NZ_JANION010000157.1:0-5273 GCF_024610815.1 Mixta sp. | reverse complement strand
CTAAACGCCGGCACAGTAAGCCAGCGTCGATTCATCTCAACTGACAGTCCAAAACCCTGGTGATGTTGTGTGAATGTAAAAAATAATTTTCATTCGAGGTACCGGCCCGCCAGCGCAACTTAACGATGAAAAAGGGTGAGTTATGAAGATGAAAAAAGCGATTGTCGCGTCCGTTATCGCCTGTCTGTTGCCCGCCGCCGCGCTGGCGAAAGATATCCAGCTTGGCGTGTCGATGGCGCTGTTTGATGACAACTTTCTGACCATCGTGCGCACTGCGATGCAAAAAGAGATGGATAAATCGCAGGTCAAAGGGCAGATGGAGGATGCGAAAGGCGATGTGGCGCAGCAGCTACAACAGGTACAGAGTTTTATCGGTCAGGGCGTGGACGCCATTATTGTCAACCCGGTAGATACCAACGCGGTGAAGCCGATTATGGATCAGGCCAGCAAAGCGGGCATCCCGCTGGTGTTCGTCAATCGCCGCCCGCAGGCGGAGCTGACCGACAAAATGGCCTATGTCGGCTCCGATTCCGAACTGGCGGGCCGCCTGCAAATGGAAGCGCTGGCGAAAGCAATGAACCAAAAAGGCAATGTCGCCATTTTGCTGGGCGACCTGGCGAATGAAGCGACCCGCGACCGCACCAAAGGCGTCGAAGCGGTGGTGGCGAAATATCCGCAGATCAAAATCGTGCAGAAGCAGACCGCGAAATTTATGCGTAATGAAGCGGTGGATGTGGTGAGCAACTGGATGACCGCTGGCGACCCGATCGACGCCATCGCCTCGAACAACGATGAGATGGCCATCGGCGCGCTGATGGCGCTGGGCAAAAACAACAAGGTGCTGATTGCGGGCGTCGACGGCACGCCTGACGCCTTACAGCAGATCAAAAGCGGCAGAATGATCGCCACCGTTTTCCAGGACGCCAAAGGGCAGGGCGAAGGCGCGGTGCAGACCGCCATCAAGCTGGTAAAAGGTGAGAAGGTGCAGAAAAACGTCATGATCCCCTATCAGCTGATCACCAAAGAAAACTACCAGGCATTCGTCAGCCGCAACCAAAAATAAATCTGAGCGCTTGCCCGCCGTCCGCGCCGCTGGCGGTCGGGCGACGCGCGGTACGGAGGTAACGCATGACTGCTTATGCGCTGGAAGCCGAAGGCATCAGTAAATTTTTTCCAGGGGTAAAGGCGCTGGATAACGTCTCGCTGCGCGTCAGGCCCGGCACGGTGCATGCCCTGATGGGGGAAAACGGCGCCGGTAAATCGACGCTGATGAAGTGTCTGATCGGTATCTACCGGCCCGATAACGGCACTATTCGCGTTAAAGGCGAACCGGTGGCGTTTCACGATACGCTCGGCGCGCTGCGCGCCGGAATTTCGATGATTCATCAGGAGCTGAATCTGGTGCCCTGGATGACCGTCGCGGAAAACATCTGGCTGGGACGCGAGCCGGTGAAATATGGCCTGGTCGATCACCGCCAGCTCAACCGGCAAACGCAGGCGCTGCTGAACAAACTCAATATTCGTTTACAGGCGGAGCAGATGGTCGGCGATCTAAGCATCGCCAGTCAGCAGATGGTGGAAATCGCCAAGGCGGTCTCCTGGAACGCCGATGTGGTGATCATGGACGAGCCGACCTCCGCGCTGACCGAGGGGGAAGTGGGCCACCTGTTCACCATCATCCGCGACCTGCGCGCGCAGGGGAAGGCCATCATCTATATCAGCCACAAAATGGATGAAATCTTCGCTATCACCGACGAGGTCAGCATCTTTCGCGACGGCAGCTGGGTCGGCAGCGACAGCACCAGCCGCTATACGCGCCAGTCATTGATCAACCAAATGGTGGGACGCGAGCTGACGCAGCTGTTTCCAAAATTCAACAACGCCATCGGCGAGGAAGTGCTGACGGTGCGTCAGCTCACTCGCCGCGGCGCCTTCGCCGACGTTAGCTTCAGCGTGCGGCGCGGCGAGATCTTAGGCGTCGCCGGGCTGGTGGGCGCCGGGCGCAGCGAAGTGATGGAGAGCCTGTTCGGCATGGCGCCGCCTGACAGCGGCGAAGTGCTGATTGACGGCGTGCCGGTCACTATCGATTCGCCCTCCACGGCGATTGAAAAGGGCATGGCGTTTCTGACCGAAGATCGTAAAAAGTCCGGCCTGTTTCTGGTGCTGTCGGTGCTGGAGAACATGAGCATCGTCAATATGCCGGAGTACAGCAGTCGGGGCGGCTTCGTCAGCCATGTGCAGATGGCCCAGGACTGCATGGAACAGATACGGCGGCTCAATATCAAGACGCCGACCATGGATCAGATCATCAATAACCTCAGCGGCGGCAACCAGCAGAAGGTGCTGATTGCGCGCTGGCTGCTGGCGCAGCCCAAAATTCTGATTCTGGACGAGCCGACGCGCGGCATCGATGTCGGCGCCAAGGCGGAGATCTATCGTCTGATCAGCGAGCTGGCCAATCGCGGCGTGGCGGTCATCATGGTCTCCTCGGAGCTGCCGGAAATTCTTGGCATGAGCGACCGGGTGATGGTCATGCACGAAGGGCGGATTACCGGCATCCTCAATAAAGAAGAGGCCGATCAGGAAACCATTATGTCGCTGGCATCTGAGTGAGACGGGAGAATGTTATGAGCAACGTTAAGATAAGTACGCAACAGCCGCACGCGGCGCGCCCGTCGCCGTTCGGACATCTGCGCGGCAGGCTGCCGAAAGACACCGGTATTTTCATCGTGATGCTGGGCATCGCGTTGATTTTTGAACTGGCGGGCTGGTATGTGCGCGATCAATCTTTCTTGCTGAACACCAACCGGCTGGTATTGATTGTTCTTCAGGTCGCTATTATCGGCATTATCGCGGTGGGGGTGACGCAGGTGATCATTACCACCGGCATCGATCTCTCCTCCGGCTCGCTGATCGCCCTGACGGCGGTGGTGGCCGCCAGCCTGGCGCAAACGTCCGAAAGCCTGTCGCCGATGTATCCGGCGCTGGTGGATCTGCCCGCCGCGGTGCCGATTGTTGCCGGCATCGGCGTCGGTACGCTATGCGGCTTAATCAACGGCGTACTGATCACCAGAACCGGCATTCCGCCCTTTATCGCCACGCTCGGCATGATGGTCTCGGCGCGCGGTCTGGCGCAGTATTACACGCAGGGCAACCCGATCAGCTTTTTGTCCGACGGCTTTACCGCTATCGGACAGGGCGCGATGCCGGTGGTGATTTTCCTGGTGGTGGCGGTGATTTTTCATATCGCGCTGAAACATACTCGCTACGGCAAATATGTCTACGCCATCGGCGGCAATATGACGTCGGCGCGCGTTTCCGGCATCAACGTGAATAAGTATCTGGTCATCGTCTATACCATCGCCGGCGGCCTCGCCGGGCTGGCGGGCGTGGTGCTGGCGGCGCGCGTCAGCACCGGCCAGTCGAGCATGGGGCTTTCCTATGAGCTGGACGCTATCGCCGCGGCGGTGATCGGCGGCAGCAGCCTGATGGGCGGCGTGGGACGTATTACCGGCACGCTGATCGGCGCGGTGATTCTGGGACTGATAAAAAGCGGCTTTACCTTTGTCGGCGTTGACGCCTACGTGCAGGATATTATCAAAGGGGTGATTATCGTTGCGGCGGTGTCGATTGATATGCACCGCAACCGCAAAAAACGCTAGCTGGAGCCGCCCGGCGGCGAGAGGACAGAGGCATGGCAGAGGGCCGCGTCGCTGACCGCCAATATATCCCTTCCACAGTCCGTCCCGCGCCGTTACTGGCGCGGGACGTTTTACTTCTCCAGCGGCGGCTAAGCAGGCGGCTTCAACCTTAACGGTGGTAGAGTGGGAACGCGCCGAACAGCACGCCACCCGCCAGCAGCGCCATGCTCACCAGAATCCCCCACTTAATCGCAAAACGTTGATGATCGCCGATATCCACCTTCGCCAGACCGACCAGCAGATAAATCGACGGCACCAGTGGGCTGAGCAGGTGGAACGGCTGCCCGATAATCGAAGCGCGCGCAATCTCTTCGGCGCTGATGCCGTAGCCCGCCGCCGTCTGCGCAATTACCGGCAGAATGCCGAAGTAGAAAGCGTCGTTAGACATAAAGAAGGTGAACGGCAGGCTGACCACGGCGGTAAACACCGCCAGATAAGGCCCGAAGCTATGCGGGATCACCGACAGCAGGCTTTTCGCCATCGCATCCACCATGCCGGTGCCGGAAAGAATGCCGGTGAAGACCCCGGCGGCGAAAATCAGCGAGGTGACCGCCAGCACGTTTGCCGCATGGGCGCCGATGCGCGCCTTCTGCTGCTCCAGCGAGGGATAGTTCAGCATCACCGCAATGGCGAACGCCAGCATAAACAGAATATGGATCGGCATCAGGCCAACTACCAGCAACACCAACAGCGCGGTAGTCAGGATAAAGTTGGGCCAGAACATCTTCGGCCGACGGTTGGCGGCGCACTCATCCTCGTCGCCCAGCCCCAGGCTGATCGACTCCAGATGATGACTTTCCATGGTCATTATGCCGAGACGACGGCGCTCGCGGATGCCGAACAGCGTCGCCATGCCCACCAGCGTAAAGCAGGCGAGCAGCATCGCCGGGATCATCGGAATAAAGATATCGAGCGCGTCGATGCGCAGCGCCGCAGCCGCGCGCGCGGTAGGGCCGCCCCACGGCGACAGATTCATGATGCCGCTGGCGAGGTTGACCAGACAGGTCATCGCCAGCACATTCATCCCCAGACGCCGATAGAGCGGTAAAAAGGCCGCAATCGCAATCATATAGGTGGTGGAGCTGTCGCCATCAAGGGAAACCAGCAGCGTCAGCACCGCAGTGCCGACCAGCACCTTAAGCGGATCGCCGCGCACGATTTTTAAAATCAGGCGTACCAGCGGATCGAACAGACCGGCGTCGATCATCAGGCCAAAGTAGAGAATGGAGAAGGTCAGCATCACGCCGGTCGGCGCCAGCGTCTTCACGCCGTTAAGCATCATTTCGCCCAGACCATGCCAGTAACCGCCAATCAGCGCAAACAGCGTTGGCACGATAATCAGCGCGATCAGCGCCGACATCCGCCTGGTCATGATCAGATACATAAAGCAGATCACCATCGAAAAACCCAGCACAGTCAGCAAAATTCTTTCCTTCTGAAGTAGCGGAAAACAGAAAGCGCAATACCGCTTGTATTGCATGGCGAGGGAACGCCAGACATGACGTAAAGTTATCGAACCACCGGCAGGCGATGGGAAATGTTAACTAAGTAATCGTTTCATTTGTAATAACT
>NZ_JANION010000156.1:0-11287 GCF_024610815.1 Mixta sp. | reverse complement strand
GGTATAGTTTTACAGAAAGAGCTTTATGATTTTGCCTGGGGGGAAAATGGTCGTAACGTTTCGCCCAATACGCTGTATCAAAATATCTCGCTTATTCGGCGCGGCCTTAATCAACTGCAGCCTGAAGCTGGCCGCTGGGTTATTACGGTGCCGCGCAAAGGGTTCAAAATTGAACAGTCTATTACTCTGGTGCACAGCGACGACGAATCGCCACCACAGCCTGAGCCAACCGAAGCCGTTAAACGTTTACCTGGCGAGACTGATGCGTTTAGTGCTCTGTCTCCGCTGCTTAAGCCATGTTTACTGGTATTGCCGATCGCTTTACTGTTGCTCTTTATTTTCTTCATCCTTCCGGTTAACACCGATGTTCAGACAACAATTAACAACTACCATAAGCTGGAAGATATAGGAGAGTGTCAGCTGTACGTTTATAAAGAGAAAAAAGTGCCGCTGGAAGCAGTCAATAACATGGTGCATAATTACATTGACTGTCTACATTATCCCTATGTCTATATTGTTCACAACCAGCCGGCGAAAAACATTGTACTTGTTTCCTGCCAAAATCCGCTGACTCATGATGAATCTGCCTGCCCCTCCTTGTAGCGAAGGAGAGGGGCATGAAATATAAAACGCTTGTTTTCGCAGGCCTGCTGGCTTTTATTCTCTTTTTTGTCATCTTTTTCCCGTAGTCAGGGGGAGCAGACATTTTTCCTGCCTGTCAGTAAAGATCACTATCTGTTCACCTCGAAAGCGGTGATCCCCGCCGCGTTTGTTAAAGCGGACGGCGCTGTTCTGTGCCTGACGTCGCGCCAGGGTTTCGCCAGCCACGGCCTGCCCTGCACGTGACAGGAGGCGCGGACCGACGTATGTTTTCTACAGCGCCTGCGCGCAGGCCCAGGCGGAACTCCACGCCCACTGGAAGTTATAGCCGCCAAGCCAGCCGGTGACGTCTACCACCTCGCCGATAAAATAAAGCCCCGGCACGTCGCGCGCTTCCATGGTTTTTGAAGAGAGCTGGGTCGTGTCGACGCCGCCCAGCGTCACCTCCGCCGTGCGGTAGCCTTCTGTGCCGTTAGGCTGGATGCGCCAGTGGTGCAGCGTTTCGGTCAGCTCGCGCTGCTGTTTGCCGTTAAGCTGCTTTAACGTCACTTCCGGCACCACGCCCAACGCCTGCAATACCTCTACCAGCCGTTTCGGCAGCGGCTTCGCCAGGGTGTTTTTCAGGCTCTGGTTCGGGCGCGCCTCGCGTTCCTCATTAATAAAGGCATCGAGATCCTGTTCGGGTGACAGGTTGATGGTGACATATTCGCCCGGCTGCCAGTAGCTGGAGATTTGCAGCACCGACGGCCCGGAAAGGCCGCGGTGCGTAAACAGCATCGCCTCTTTGAAGCGCGTGCCGTCGGCCGCCTCAATCACCGTCGGCAGCGATACGCCCGACAGGGTTTGTAACTGCTCCAGCAGTGGCTTGTGCAGGGTAAAAGGCACCAGCGCAGCGCGCGTCGGGTGGATACGCAGGCCGAACTGCTCCGCCAGCCGATAGCCGAACGGCGAGGCGCCCAGGCCCGGCATCGACAGGCCGCCGCTGGCGATCACCAGCTTTTCCGCCTGCGCTTCCGCGCCGTTGAGCTGTACGCGATAGCCCGCCTCATCGCGGCTAACCGCGATCACTTCGCTGCGCAGACGCAGCGTGACCTGTCCCTTTTCGCATTCTGCCATCAGCAGGTCGACGATCTGCTGCGCTGAATCGTCGCAGAACAGCTGGCCCAGCGTTTTTTCGTGGTAAGCGATGCCATACTGGTTCACCAGGCCGATAAAGTCCCACTGCGTGTAGCGCGCCAGCGCTGATTTGCAGAAATGGGGGTTATGCGACAGGTAGGCGGCAGGCTCGGTATAGAGATTGGTGAAATTGCAGCGGCCGCCGCCGGACATCAGTATTTTTCGGCCCGGTTTTTTGCCGTTATCAATCAGCAATACCCGGCGGCCACGCTGCCCGGCCTGCGCTGCGCAAAACAGCCCGGCGGCCCCTGCGCCTATAATGATAACGTCATACTTTTCCACTGCTCACTCCTGCCTGGCGGCCAAAACCGCGATTGTAATGTGTTGCCGACATCCGGGCCAGCGTAACAAGAAATTCCGTAAAGTAACATAATGTAACTAACGGATTTCCTGGCATTTTTCCTGCCTGATGACCGGCGTTTTACACTTTTATGGCAAAAAAAAGCTATATTTTTCTTTCCCCCGGCGCGGTTTGTCGCTGATAATGCGCCGCGTTCATGTCCCCGAAAATGGCGTAACGCTTATGCTACATCTATTTGCTGGTCTCGATTTTAATACCGGCCTGTTATTAGTACTTGCTCTGCTGTTCGTGCTGTTTTATGAAGCCATTAACGGTTTTCATGACACCGCTAACGCAGTAGCGACGGTGATTTATACGCGTGCGATGCGCGCGCAGCTGGCCGTTGTGATGGCCGGGGTGTTTAACTTTTTTGGTGTGTTGTTAGGTGGTTTAAGCGTTGCTTATGCCATTGTTCATCTGCTTCCAACCGACCTGCTGTTGAATGTCGGTTCGGCGCACGGGTTGGCTATGGTCTTCTCCATGCTGCTCGCCGCAATTATCTGGAACCTGGGCACCTGGTATTTTGGTCTGCCTGCGTCCAGCTCCCATACGCTGATTGGCGCTATCATCGGTATCGGCCTGACCAATGCGCTGCTTACCGGCACCTCCGTGGTGGATGCGCTCAATATCCCCAAGGTGATCAATATCTTCGCGTCGCTGATCCTTTCGCCGATTATCGGCCTGGTGGTAGCGGGCGGATTGATTTTCCTGCTGCGTCGTTACTGGAGCGGCACGAAAAAACGTCGTCGTATTCATATGACGCCGGCCGATCGCGAGAAAGAAGACGGCAAGAAGAAGCCGCCGTTCTGGACGCGTATCGCGCTGATCGTTTCCGCTATTGGCGTAAGCTACTCGCACGGCGCCAATGACGGCCAGAAAGGCATTGGCTTGATCATGCTGGTGCTGATCGGCGTCGCGCCTGCCGGTTTCGTGATCAATATGAACGCTTCCGGCTATGACATCACGCGCACCCGCGATGCGGTCAACCATCTGGAGCAGTATTATCAGCAGCATGGCGACACGCTGCAGCATATTGTCCAGCTGGCGCCGCCTGCCCTGCCGACGCCGGAAGAAGCGCCGGGCGCGCCGCATGAGTTCCATTGCGACAGCGCACGCGCCATGATGGCGATTAACCGTACCCAGGCGATGCTGAATAATCTGTCGGGCTACGATGCGCTTAGCGTGGAGCAGCGCAGCCATCTGCGTCGTCTGCTGCTGTGCATCTCCGATACGGCAGAGAAAGCGGCCAAGATGCCGGAAGTTTCCGCGGAAGATAAACGCTTCCTCGGCAAGCTGAAGGGCGATCTGCTGAATACGGTTGAGTACGCGCCGGTCTGGATTATCGTAGCGGTCGCGCTGGCGCTCTCTCTCGGCACGATGGTCGGCTGGCGTCGCGTCGCCACTACCATCGGCGAGAAAATTGGCAAGAAAGGCATGACCTACGGCCAGGGGATGTCCGCTCAGGTGACGGCGGCCGTTTCTATCGGCGTCGCCAGCTATACCGGGATGCCGGTTTCCACGACGCACATCTTGTCGTCATCGGTGGCTGGCACCATGCTGGTCGACGGCGGCGGCGTTCAGAGTCGCACGATTAAGAATATCGCGCTGGCCTGGGTCTTCACACTGCCGATCTCCATTCTGCTTTCCGGCTCCCTGTACTGGGTCGCCCTGAAGTTTATCTGACGACGCGACGGGCCGGTGAAAACCGGCCCGTTTTCTTTTCCCGCCACCCTTTCCTGCCGTCAGAAGCTCGCCTCTAGTGCCAAATCGCCAGGCCTACCAGACTAATCGCCACCATCGCGCAGAGCGAGCTAGTAAGAACGAACTGTCCGCGTACCCGTTCGCAGCGGCGGATAAATTCTTCGTCATGATGATCCAGATAGTGCCGCTTCCAGATATACCGAACCAGCCGCACCTGTTTGCTCGGCTGGCCGTGCGCGGTGAAAAATCCTCCGCCGTCCACGTACTGGTAGAGCAAAGGATCGCATCCGCGCAGCACAATCAGTAGCGCACGCAGCGATGAAAAATAGCGTGCCATGTTGATTAAACAGACAACGCATAAAGCCCAGAAAAGCGCGACGGTGCTAATCATGTTCCCCCTCCCGGCTTACGACCGCGGCAGCGCGTTGCAGCGGGAATACGCTCCACACGCCCCACGATAACTTGCCTGCCACTAATGAACCGGACTGATTTGTTTTTTTACTGAAGAAAGCGCGGCATCATACCGGAGTATGATCGTTATGATTCAGTGTAGGAGATGTGATGAAAAATTTTCCAGCCGCTGTTTTCATTCGATGTGAAAAGCGAGTAAAACACTCCTTGATCCGGGTCGCAAAGCAGGCGCGCCGGAGACACTTTTGTTAATAACTGGCGCTATACTGACATTATGTGACACATGGAAGGAGTACCGTCATGGCTTATAAACATATTCTGATTGCCGTTGATCTCTCACCGGAAAGCAAACTGCTGGTCGAAAAGGCGGTTTCCCTGGCGCGCCCGTACGACGCCAAAATCTCCCTGATTCATGTCGACGTGAATTATTCCGACCTTTATACCGGTCTGATTGACGTTAATCTCGGCGATATGCAGAAGCGTATATCGGAAGAAACGCATCATGCGCTGACGGAGCTGTCGCAGGGTGCGGGCTATCCGGTGAGCGAGACGCTGAGCGGCAGCGGCGATCTGGCGCAGGTGCTGGTTGAGGCGATCAAGAAGTATGATGTGGATCTGGTGGTGTGCGGCCATCATCAGGATTTCTGGAGCAAGCTGATGTCTTCGGCGCGCCAGCTGATTAATACGGTGCATATCGATATGTTGATTGTGCCGCTGCGCGATGAGGATGATGAGTAAAGTCTGACGCGGCGCGTTAATCATAAGAAGGGGCGATGAGGTCGCCCCTTTTTTATTGGCTGCGGGATGGGTTGACAGGCGGTTAGGGAAAACCGGGGTGGCTTCTGGTTGTTCCGCGCCCCGCCGGAAGCCCTGGCCTATCGTAGAGACGCAAGATGTTATCCAGAGGATGCTGCTGGGGACAGTGTTTAGTGGGTGGTCGGTGGTCGGTTGACGCTGCCGTTTGGCGGGGTAGCGCCTGGTCGTTCTGCGCCCGCGCCGGAAGCCCTGGCCGGTCGTAAAGACGCAAGATGTCATCCCTGACAGCTCGGCCCGCGCCTTCCCTGGCGCGGGACGCTTTACTTTCGGCCAGGGCTCCCGTCGCCTCCGGCTTTTGAGTTGTCTGTAAGTCAAAACGGTGCGGCTTTGGGCGGCTCTGCTGCTTCTGGCTTTTGAGCCGCCTGTAAGGACAAAACGGTGCGGCTTTTGGCGGCTCTGCTGCTTCTGGCTTTTGAGCCGCCTGTAAGGATAAAACGGTGGGCTTTTGGCGCTTCCGTTAATCCGCCAGCGGCGGGTAGATATCGAAACGGTGGCTTTTGGTGGTAACCGCCGATTGCGTGGCAACGCCCGCCAGCGGCGGCGCATAGTCGGGCCGTTTCACCACGACCCGCTTTTTCGCCAAACGGCGCGCTGGCAGCAGCAGGCCGTCCGCATCCATATCCGCGCCCACCAGAGACTGAAACACCCGCATCTCTTTTTTCACCAGCGCGCTTTTCTGCCGGTGCGGATACATCGGATCGAGGTAGACCACATCGGGCGCCGGCGCGATATCTTCCAGCGCCGTCAGGCTGGAGGCGTGCAGCAGCGTCAGCCGCGCCTGTAGCCAGCCGCCGATTTCCGCATCCTGATAGCCGCGACGCAGGCCGTCCTCCAGCAGCGCCGCCACGACGGGATGCCGCTCCAGCATCCGCACCCGACAACCGATCGCCGCCAGCACGAAGGCGTCGCGCCCCAGCCCGGCGGTGGCGTCCACCACGTCAGGCAGATAGCCGCTTTTGATGCCGACGGCCTTCGCCACCGCCTCGCCGCGTCCGCCGCCGAAACGTCGCCGGTGCGCCATCGCCCCGCCGACGAAATCGACCCAGATGCCGCCCAGCTTCGGCTCGTCGCGTTTGCGCAGCTCCAGATGCTCCGGCGTCATCACCAACGCCATCGTCGCTTGCTCATCCTGTTCCAGCCCCCAGCGATCGGCTAAAACAGATAAGGCACCGTCTCCGGTGCCTGATTCATCAATTAAACCAATTTTCACGCCTGGCGTTATCCTTTAATGCCGTAGTGTTCCAGCATCGCATCCAGCTGCGGCTCGCGGCCGCGGAAGCGTTTGAACAGCTCCATCGGTTCTTCGGCGCCGCCGCGCGTCAGGATGTTATCGAGGAACGACTGGCCGGTTTCACGGTTGAAGATGCCCTCTTCCTCAAAGCGGGAGTAAGCGTCCGCCGCCAGCACGTCCGCCCACAGGTAGCTGTAGTAACCCGCTGCGTAGCCGCCAGCGAAGATATGGCTGAAGGCGTGCGGGAAGCGGCCCCAGGACGGACTCGGCACCACCGCCACCAGCTTTTTCACTTCCGCCAGCGTTTCAAGGATCTGCGCGCCTTTGGCCGGATCGAATTCGGTATGCAGACGGAAATCGAACAGGCCGAACTCCAGCTGACGCAGGATAAACAGCGCCGCCTGATAGTTTTTCGCCGCCAGCATTTTATCCAGCAGCGCCTGCGGCAGCGGCTCGCCGGTTTCGTAATGGCCGGAGATAAACGCCAGCGCTTCCGGCTCCCAGCACCAGTTTTCCATAAACTGACTCGGCAGCTCGACCGCATCCCACGGCACCCCGCTGATGCCGGAAACGCCCGGCACGTCGACGCGCGTCAGCATGTGATGCAGGCCGTGTCCGAACTCATGGAACAGCGTGGTGACTTCGTCATGGGTAAACAGCGCCGGTTTGCCGTTCACCGGACGGTTAAAGTTACAGGTCAGGTAGGCGACCGGTTTTTGCAGGCTGCCGTCCGCTTTACGCATCATACCGACGCAGTCGTCCATCCAGGCGCCGCCGCGTTTGTTTTCACGCGCGTAGAGATCGAGGTAGAAGCTGCCGCGCAGTTCGCCATCTTCGTCGTAGAGGTCAAAGAAGCGCACGTCAGGATGCCAGACGTCGACATCCTTGCGCTCTTTAGCGCTGATGCCGTAAATGCGTTTTACCACCTCGAACAGGCCGTTGACCGCGCGTTCTTCCGGGAAGTAGGGTCGCAGCTGTTCGTCGCTGATGGCGTAGAGGTGCTGTTTCTGTTTTTCGCCATAGTAAGTGAGATCCCACGGCTGTAGTTCGTCAATGCCGTGTTCCTGTTTAGCGAAGGCGCGCAGGCGCTCCAGCTCTTTTTCCGCCTGCGGACGAGCGCGCTGCGCCAGGTCGGTCAGGAAGTCGATCACCTGCGACGGGCTTTGCGCCATTTTGGTCGCCAGTGATTTGTGGGCGTAGGAGTCGAAGCCGAGCAGCTGCGCCAGCTCATGACGCAGCGCCAGTTCTTCCGCCATAATCGGGCCGTTATCCCATTTTCCGGCGTTCGGCCCCTGATCGGAGGCGCGCGTCGAGTAGGCGCGGTACATTTCTTCACGCAGCGCCTGGTTGTCGCAGTAGGTCATAACCGGCAGATAGCTTGGGATATCGAGCGTCAACAGCCAACCTTCTTGCCCTTTCGCTTCCGCCTGCGCTTTCGCCGCGGCCATGGCGCTTTCCGGCATGCCGGCCAGTTCGCTTTCGTCGGTGATTAACTTGCTCCAGCCCATGGTAGCGTCCAGCACGTTGTTGCTGTAGGTGGAGCCAAGTTCAGAGAGACGCGCGGCGATTTCACCGTAGCGCTGCTGTTTTTCTTTCGGCAGACCGATGCCGGACAGTTCGAAGTCGCGCAGAGCGTTATCGACCGCTTTTTTCTGCGCGAGGCTCAGCTGCGCGTAGTTTTCGCCCTCTTTCAGGTTGCGATATGCCTGATAGAGGCCTTCATGCTGGCCGACCCAGGTGCTGTACTCTGAAAGCAGCGGCAGCGTTTGTTCATAAGCCTGGCGCAGTTCCGGGCTGTTTTTCACCGAGTTGAGATGGCTTACCGGCGAAAAGATACGCCCCAGACGATCGTCTACTTCCGCTAACGGCTGGCACAGGTTGTCCCAGGTGTAGGGCGCGCCCTGCGCCACTACTTTTTCTACCACGTCGCGGCACGCTTGCAGCGCCTGCTCAACGGCAGGGACTACGTGTTCAGGCTGAATGGCGGAAAAAGGGGGAAGGGTAAACGAGGTCAATAATGGATTGGTCATCGCGCAGTCCTTTAAGTTGATGTGGGCGCGCAGAGGCGCAATATCACTAACATGCGGCTAAGCAGTCCGAAAATCAATGGGGCTTACGGCGCGCAGCGTTTTGGTGATGCTGATTTAACCCGGTGCGTTTGTTATATTCCTTATCCTGCTAATTTTGGTGTTTAAGGAAGAATACATCATGTGGTACTTACTGGCGGCGGCGCTGCTGGCGCTGCTTTTTTTCCGTCCTGCGGCGAAGCCGCTGCTGCTGGCGACGCTGGCGCTGGCGCTCTGGCAGCAGGCGCTGCTGTGGCCGGGTCTGCTGCTGTTAGCGGGCCTGACGCTGGTCGCCTGGCTGCGCACGCACTATGCGCATCACGTTCGGCTGATGCCGCTGTTTGAAGCGGTGCTGGCGGCAGGCGCCGTCGCGCTGACGCTGCATCTCGCGCCCGGCTTTCATAATCAGCCGGTCGTGGTTCATGCCCAGGCCGGTCCGCTCAGCGCGCCCTTTACATTTTACTACAATCTGGATAAGGCGCTGGTGCCCTTTATTCTGCTGGCCTGTTTGCCGACGCTGGTGCAGGCGCCCGCTTCCCCACCGCGCTCGCGTTTCGCCTGGCCGCTGTTGATCGCCGCGATTCCCGCGCTGTTATTGGTGGCGACGCTGGCGGGCGGGCTGCGCATTGAGCCGCACTTTCCGGCGTGGCTGGGCGCGTTCGCTCTGGCGAATCTGTTTTTCGTTTCGCTGGCGGAAGAGGCGCTGTTCCGCGCCTGGCTGCAACAGCGGCTGCGTCAACGATTCGGTGCATGGCCCGCGCTGTTGGTCGCCGCGCTGGTGTTTGGCCTGGCGCATTTCGCGGGCGGCCCGCTGCTGATTTTTTTCGCTACGCTGGCGGGGCTGTTGTATGGGCTGGCCTGGCAGTGGAGCGGCAGGCTATGGGTCGCGACGCTGGTGCATTTCGCCTTTAATCTGACCCATCTGCTGTTGTTCACTTATCCGGTGCTGCAACGCTAGCCGCACAGATCCGAGTAATTTAGTCGGCGTCCGGCTATACTAGCGTCAATTTCCGCCGGGGCGTTTCCGCCCCGGCCTCATTTCATCAGGCATCACCGGATATATTGTAGATATGCTTAGTTACCGTCACAGTTTTCACGCTGGCAACCACGCCGATGTGCTGAAGCACACCGTTCAAAGCCTGATCATCACCGCGTTGAAAGAGAAGGATAAACCTTTTCTTTATCTGGATACGCACGCTGGCGCTGGCCGTTATCAGCTGAGCGGCGAGCATGCGGAGCGCACCGGTGAGTATCTGGAAGGCATCGCCCGCGTCTGGCAGCAGGAGGATTTGCCGGAGGAGCTGGCGCCTTATATCAGCTGTGTGAAGGCGCTGAATCACGGCCCGACCCTGCGCTATTATCCCGGCTCGCCGCTGATCGCCCGCCATCTGTTGCGTGAAGACGATAAGCTGGAGCTGACGGAGCTGCATTCGAGCGATTTCCCGCTGTTGCGCAGCGAGTTTCAGAAGGATAGCCGCGCGCGTCTGGCGCGCGCCGACGGTTATCAGCAGTTGAAAGCGAAGCTGCCGCCGCCGTCGCGTCGCGGCCTGATTCTGATCGATCCGCCTTATGAGATGAAAAGCGATTATCAGGCGGTGGTGAAAGGGATTCAGGAAGGCTATCGCCGTTTCAGCACCGGCGTGTTCGCGCTCTGGTATCCGGTGGTGTTGCGTCAGCAGATTAAGCGCATGATTCATGAGCTGGAAGCCACCGGCATTCGTCGTATTCTGCAAATCGAGCTGGCGGTGCGCCCGGACAGCGACCGTTTCGGCATGACCGGTTCCGGCATGATTGTGATTAACCCGCCGTGGAAGCTGGAGCAGCAGATGCAGAATGTGCTGCCATGGCTGCATCGCGTACTGGTGCCCGCAGGCACCGGTCATACCAGCGTTAACTGGATCGTTCCAGAGTAAGGGACGGTTTTTCTTCAACGCCTGAGTGTCGCATAGAACACGCTAAGTACATCGGCGCGATGATGTGGAACGCCTGCCGTGACTTCATTCGGAAGGCCAACTTTCTGAAATCTCCGGATTGTTGGATCTTCCGCGCCGGTCAAATGCCGAATCCCACCAGCGAAAGGCGCATATACGCCTTCACTCCAGCGGCTCACGAGAATATGCGTACTGCTTTATGTCTGCCTCGATCTTCGAGACGGTATGCAGTGGCGACGCGCTGGTACTACATGCCGTCGCCGGTAGGGCAGGAAGGAATTGCCGGTGCCACTGACGCGATGACGCGATGACGCGATGACGCGCGGCGAATATCGCAAATTTATTCAGCATGGGGAGAATGTTTATCCACCGGCAAAATTTATAGCCCTACGTGTCAACTAACATATTCCTTCTGTTTAATCAGGGAAGCACATATGAATGTATAATTAAGTATTAGCTTTTAACAAGGACGTTGCTACTATGAGTTACACGGATATATCAGCGCTGAAGAGTGAGTCAGACCGCCAGCTGGCGCTACGACTTGAAAAAGCCGTAGCGTCGATTAGAAACGAAGTGGTCAACGACGCTAAAGATCTACGTGCAGCAGCACAGCGGATAACCTTTCTTACATCTTGCTTTTTTGAAGATTATCAAGATGTGTGTAGGCAGATACAAGAGGATGATAAACGCTTTTATCTCGGTCTGATGCAAATAGTAACAGACCGCAATGCTGTTTATAAAATGATTGAAATATATTTTGAGCTAGTATTCAAAAATAAAAAAGAAGAGCAAATATTAAGAATCAGGGATGCGTTATTTAAAGCTGGCATTCGCGTATCGGCAGGCCAGATAAATGGTAAGGCGCTAACGGTTGCTGTGGTTGCAGCGGCAGCGTATGGTTTTAAATTAAGCGCAATAACGAGAAGATATGTCATACACGGCACGACCACCGCACTTTTCCTTATGAAAGTTCACGGGCTTGTAGCCCCCGCAAAAGAAAGCGCAGAACGTTTAC